>JBPCPB010000071.1:0-4720 GCA_050999735.1 Thermomicrobiales bacterium
TGGTAGCACAGAGGACTTTGGATCCTTTAATCTAGGTTCGAATCCTAGTCCGCCAGCCATGCCGGCACGCGCCAGGGAGCGCGCACCGCTCCTCCACGATGGGAATGCGCCTCGTGCCCTCCACGAACCCACATCCCACCGACGAACCCGCCCCACCGCTCGCCGTGGTAATCCTCGCGGCCGGTGCGGGGACGCGGATGCGATCCACACTTCCCAAACCGCTCCACGAACTCGGCGGGCGGCCGCTCGTCGCGTACGCGCTCCGATCAGCCGAGGCGTTGCATGCGGAGACGACGGTCATCGTTGTTGGGCATCGCGCCGATGAAGTAATGAGTGCGCTTGGGGATGCACACACCTTCGCCACACAAATCCCGCAACAGGGAACGGCGCATGCGGTTGAAGTCGCGTTGCCACATATCCCTGTAGATGCCTCCACCGTGCTTGTCTTATTTAGCGATACACCGTTGCTGTGCGATGAAACGCTGCAGTCGCTCCTTGCTATGCATCATGCGCGGCACGCACACGTCACATTGCTTACGGCGTGCATTGGCGACCCTGCCGCCTATGGCCGGATCATACGCGATGATACAGGCCGCGTCGTGGAGATCGTCGAGGCGCGCATAGCGACGCCGGAGCAGTTGAAAATCACGGAGATCAATAGTGGTGTCTGCTGTTTCGATGCGGCGTGGTTGCGCGCGATGCTGCCGCGCGTCGAGGAAAATGCGAGTGGCGAGCGGTACCTCACGGACCTCGTCGCGATGGCGCTACGCGAGACGGCGGATGGCGATGCGTGGCCTGTGGGGGCGATCACGGCCACCGAACCAGAAGCGATGGGGATCAACGACCGCGTGCAACTGGCCGAAGCGGAGGCGGCGCTCCGGCAGCGCACCTTGCGGCGATTGATGCTCGCTGGTGTGACGATCCGCGACCCCGCGACGACGTACATTGACGATACGGTCGTCATCGCCAGCGACACCGTCATCGAGCCGGGCTGTATCCTCCGGGGCGAGACGACGATTGGCACGGGATGTGTCATCGGGCCATACAGTCTGGTCACCGCCAGCATGATCGGTGACCGCTGCCGCGTCGTCGCGTCGTCGCTCGAAGGCGCGATGATGGAGTCGGAGACTGACTGCGGGCCGTTCAGTCACCTCCGCACTGGGGCGGTGATCCGCGCGGGCACGCATATTGGCAACTTCGTCGAGGTCAAGCAGTCCGCCATCGGGCCGCACACGGCTGTCGGCCATTTTTCGTATCTGGGTGATGCCGCAATCGGCGCGCACGTCAATATCGCTGCCGGGACGATCACCGCGAATTACGATGGCACACGGGAGAAAAAGCGCACTGAGGTAGGCGACAACGCTTTTATCGGCTGCGGCACGATCTTTCGCGCGCCGGTGCGGATCGGCGCTGATGCCGCGACGGGCGCGGGCGCTGTCGTCACGCACGATGTCGCGGAAGGGATGCTCGTTGCGGGCGTACCGGCCCGGCCAATGCGACCGGCGGACAAGCGCCAGGCGCGCGCGGACGAGGAGTAGCGATGGACGGGCGTCTCCAGGTCTTTTCCGCCGGTGCGAATCGGCCGCTCGCCGAGGCGATTGTCAACGACCTCGGCATCCCGCTCGGACGCGCGCTGGTCGGCGCGTTTCGTAATGGCGAGACGCGCGTGCGGATCGAGGAGAATGTGCGCGGGTCAGACGTCTTTATCGTCCAGCCGATGTGCTCGCCGGTCAATCAGCATCTGATGGATTTGCTGATCATGATTGACGCCGTTCGCCGTTCCTCCGCCGGGCGGATTACCGCAGTCATCCCGTATTACGCCTATGCGAAACAGGAGAAGAAGACGGTCGGGCGGGAGCCAATTTCGGCGAAACTCGTCGCCAATCTGCTCGTCACGGCGGGCGTGGACCGCGTGCTGACGATTGACTTGCACGCCGCCGCGATTGAGGGTTTCTTCGATATTCCCGTGGATCATCTGCGCGCCGCCCCGATCCTCGCGAACCATATCAAGCGCGAGGGATTCCAGTCACTCGTCGTCGTCAGCCCGGACGCGGGCGGTGTCAAGCGGGCGGATGACTTTCGCAGCCGGATCGGTGGCGGCCTGGCGATCTTTTCAAAGATACGGCACACGCCGGATACTGCGGCGATGCTCGATATGGTCGGCGAAGTTTCGGGCAAAACGGCGATCATCATTGACGACATTATTTCAACGGGTGGGACGCTGATCGAGGCAGCACAGCAGTTGCGCGAGCGCGGTGCGGCAGCGGTCTTCGTGGCGGCGGTCCATGGTGTTTTCGCGGATGGCGCGCTCGCCCAAATTGCCGAATCACACATCGAGCGTCTGTGGTTGACGGACACGCTGCTGATAGACCGTGAGGCCGCGACCGGGGCACGTATCGCTGTGCTCTCTGTTGCGCCACTCCTGGCGCAAGCGATCCAACGCATTCACAAAGACCTCTCGGTCAGCAGTCTCTTCGACTAATGGCAGGTACACAGTATGAGTAGCGGGGACTGGATACGTCTGGCGGTGGCGCTCGTGGCAATCGGCGTCATCGCCTTCTCGACCGCCGTGCTCATCGGGTTCGCCGCGTCGTCGCACACGCGGATCACTGAACTGGCGACGCACGGTAATGGTCGCGCGCGCACGGTGGAAGACCTGTTGGAGCGCTCCCACAATCTCCAGGCAACGATGATTTTTCTCGATACCTCGGCGGTTGCACTGGCGACCGCTCTGGTGACAAGCGTCGCGGTTGACCACTGGCCGTCGTGGGGTGTGGTGCTGACGGTTTTTCTCGCAATTGTCGTTATGCTCGTCCTCGGGCGGGCGGTGCCCCGCGTGTTCGCGCTCCGCTTGCCGGACGAGGCGGCACTTGCATGCGCGCGGATCGCGCGCGTCGCCGTCATTCTTCTCGCGCCGATCACGGGAATCATTAACGGCATCGCAGCGCTCATTATCGGCCTGCTCCACGTTCCGGCGCCATCGCAGAGTATGGCGTTGGCGACTGAGGAGGAACTGATTCAACTCGTGCGCGAAGAGGCCGGGGATAACCGGATCGAGGAAGAGGAAGTGGACCTCGTCAATAGCATTTTTCGGTTCACCGATACGACGGTGCGCGATGTGATGGCGCCACGCGTGGATATGGTCGGTGTGCCCCGGCAGGCGACCGTGCGTGATGCGGTAGATACCGCGCTGGAGGCAGGTCATTCCCGCTTGCCGGTCTTCGACGGCAGTCTGGATCGCATCGTTGGCGTCGTTTATGCCAAGGACTTGCTGCGCTTCGTCGGACGCATGAATGCCACTGCCTCGATTGTCGCGGTGATGCGCCCGCCGCTCTTTGTCCCGGAAGGGAAGGGCGTGCCCGAACTGCTGCGCGAGTTGCAAGCGCGCCGTGTCCACATGGCAATCGTCATTGATGAGTACGGCGGCACGGCGGGTTTGGTGACGATCGAGGACATCCTCGAGGAAATTGTTGGCGAGATTCAGGATGAATACGATACCGAGCCGCCGCTCGTCGAAACGCTGCCGGATGGGGCATATATCGTCAATGTGCGCATGGAGGTCGGCGACTTCGAGCAACTGATGGGTGTTCACTGGGCCGATGATGAACAAGAGCGTGAACCGTTGGCCGGGCTGATCTTCGACCGCATCGGGCGTATCCCGGATGTCGGGGACGAACTCTGGATTGAGGGGGTCAAGTTCACAGTGCTCGAAATCGAGAATCAACGGCTCGCCAAATTGCGGGTTGAACGCGAGCCGGAGGGTGAATCTGTTGCACCGGCGCTCAACGCCGCAACGACCGAACAACCCACGCAGCCATAAGCCGACATGATGCGCACGATGATCGGCCCGTGGATTGTCTACCGCTATGAGACGGTCGGCTCAACGCAGCGCGTAGCCGCTGATTTGGTGACCGCCGGGGCCGCTCATCGGACCGCCGTTGTCGCCGACCGCCAAACCGCTGGCTATGGGCGAAAAGGAGATGCATGGCACGACGAGCCGGGTGCATCGTTGCTCGTGACGCTGATTCTGAAGCCGACGGCGGCGGGCCAGATGCCTCATCTGGCGATGATCGCCGCGCTGGCCGTGATTGACGCGATTGCGGCTGTCGGACAGGTTCACGCCACCATTAAGTGGCCAAACGATGTCCTGCTCAATGGCCGCAAGGTCGCGGGCATCCTCGGTGACGCGACGTGGCGCGGATCCCACCTCGAAGCGGTGCGGCTCGGTATCGGCCTCAATGTCGGTGGGGATCGCGCGTCGTTTTTACGCCGGTCGCTCCCCGATGCGACGAGTATTGCCGCCGAGACGGGTTGCGGCATAGATCGTGATGCCATCTTCGCCGCATTGCTCAATCACTTCGCGGCCCGCGAGGATCGGCTCGACTGCGGCGAAACAGCGGAAACGGTCGCCGCCTGGCGATGCGCGGTGACGACGATTGGTCGCGCGGTCGTCGTCATACTCCACGATGATCGGGTGATTCGCGGGTTCGCGGAAGATGTGACGAGCGATGGTGACGTGATTGTCAGGACGGATGAAGGCACATCCCTTCATCTCGCGGCGTCCGAAACGCGTTCGCTCCGGCATGTCGGCCCTGAGGACGAGGGATTCTGACGTTGAGTTTTTCTGGTGGTGGGGGGGGTGGGCCCCCCCCCCCCCCTTGCCCGACCCAACAACCCCCCCCCCCCCTTTTTTTTTTTTCCACACCCCTTCCCCTCCCCC
>JBPCPB010000077.1:0-4127 GCA_050999735.1 Thermomicrobiales bacterium
GTTCCCGGGTGCCCGCTTCGCTTGCGTGGCTTCTGGCCATCACAGAGGGTGCTGCCATTCTTTCGTACGGGCGATTCGTGAATCGCCCCCTTGCGACGGCAGGATGTTCTGGCAGCGGCGCGGATGCTCCGGGGAGGGCGATTCACGAATCGCCCCTACGCAGGCATCACGCTATCCCCTTCGTGAAAGTGGACACCCCCTGCCACCGATAACCTCCAAGAGAGTGATGGCTCTCCAACGGCCACGAATTTTCCGCTTGCGTTTGTGGACGTGATTTGCTACACTACGTTCCAACCTGAAGGGAAAAACAATTCGTATGGGGGCGGGAGCGCCGTACGCATGCGAGCATCATTAGGTATCGCGGCGCACTGCCACGATGCGGATGGATGGCATCATCAGGAGCAGCCAGCAATGTGGCGGCGGCCTGTTTGATCGCAGAGGGATGCATGGGTTGGAGGGTTCCTCCGCAGCGTGTCCGCGTGTGCGGATACCCAATGACAGCAAGGAGCGACATGCACATGACCAGCGAAAAACAGCCCGATCTCGATTTCGATTCTCGCGATGTCCTGCACGACCCGGAGGCGCTTGCCCACCTCGAACGGAATCTGCGCGGCGCGGGCATGCCCCGCCGCACCTTCCTGGCCATGGCGAGCGCGGTTGCGGGCAGCGCGGCGCTCGCCGCCTGCGGTGGAACCAGCACCTCGACCGCGACCAGCGCGCCGACCGTCGCCGCAACCAAGGCTCCTGCCGCCGCGCCAACGACCGCAGCAGCGGCGACCACCGCCCCGACTGCCTCGGCCGCTGCCGCGCCAACCACCGCTCCGGCTGCCGCCGCGACAACCGCACCTGCCGCAACCGCCGCAACAGGCTCAGTCGCCGCCGGTTCGCCGACGACCGCGGCAGCGACCGGCCCCGAGAGCAAGAAATTGCTCATTGGTTACAGCACGGTCGAGCCGGACGATAATGACTTCAACCGCGACCTGTACTGCGGCGGTTTTTCGCAGCACATGTCCGGCTTACTCAGTTACGATGTGGACTTCAATCTTCTCCCGGACCTCGCGGAGTCCTATACCAACAGCGGCCCGGTCTTCACCTTCAAGATCCGTAAAGGCGCGGTCTGGAGCGACGGCCAGCCGATCAAGGCGCAGGATTTCGTCTATTCCCTGCGTCGCCAGATTGACCCGCGCACCGGCAACGGTTATGCCTCCTTCTGGAACGGCGTCATCAAGGGGGCATCCGACCTGTCGGGCGCGAAGGCGGATGCGACAAACCTCGATCAACTGGCGCAAGCATACGGTGTTAAAGCGGTGGACGATGGCACGCTGGAGATCACCGGCGATGCATTTGCCGGGCTGATCCCGAATCAACTCGCCTATGCCGCCTCCTTGCCCTCGCGCGAGGATGAAGTGAAGAAGTACGCGGACGCCAAGGGCGTCTCCTCGTGGACCGATCCCGGCAAGACCGGCAAACCCGTCCTCGCCAGTGGCGCGTACCAGATCACCGCCTGGAAGCACAACCAGCAAGTTGATCTCGTGCGCAACGACAAGTACTGGAATGCCAGGAACATCCGACAGAAGTACGTCACCGGAAAAATCATCCCGGACATCGTGAAGAGCACGCTGCCCTTCGAGAACGGCGACATTGACTACATGCCGCTGCCATCCACGGAGGTGGACCGCTTCAAGAACGACGCGACGTTGAAGACGCTGACCTTCCCGGATGTCTATCCGGGCACGCGCTTCCTCGTGCCGGACACCGGCCACCCGCCCTTCGACAAACTGGAAGTACGTAAGGCCGTCATCCTCTCGATTGACAAAGATCGCCTCGTCAATCAGGTCGGCAGGAAGGTGCATACGATCGCCTACGCGATGACCGCCCCCGGCGTCTTCGGCTACTTCGACGACGACGACAACAAGCTGAAGAACTTGCAGAAGTACGACAAGGCAGCGGCGTTGGACGCGCTGAAAGGGACGACGTTCGAGGGCGGCAGGAACTGGCCGAAAATCACGCTCTCCTACAACTCGGGGGATACGGACATCCCGACGGGCTATCCCGATGAGATTGGCCGCCAGTTGAAGGATGCCCTCAACATGGATGTGCAGTTGGAGCCGTTGGAGAACAAGGTGTGGAACTCACGCCGCTTCGCGTTGGACCTCCAATTCATGCTCTATCGCTGGTATCAGGACTACCCGGACCCCCACAATGAGTATTATCAGGTCTGGTCCCTGCATACGAAAGGAGCGGCCCGGCAGAGCTGGACGGACGCGACCTTCGATGACTTGACGAAGCAGGCGGCGGCGGAGACCGATAAGGCGAAGCGCCTCGATCTGTACTACCAGGCCGAGACTCGCTTGCAGACACAGTTTGCCTACCAGCCGATCCACTGGCGGACGGACAATTACGCCTATAAGCCGTATGTGCAGGGCGTACCGAAGAACAAGCAGGGCTATTTCGTCCCGAACACAAACATCTTCGTCCGCATGTGGGACACGCTCTTCGTCACGGATGCCAGCCCGCATAACCCGCCGACGTAGGGGGAACCTCACCCCCGGCCCCTCTCCGTCAAGCGGAGAGGGGTGACTCATCGCGATACCGAGGCATTCCTCATGTCTGCCCCGATCTCTCGAAGGTTGCTCCCCTCTCCATCGCAATAGAGAGGGCTGGGGGTGAGGTTCCCCGCCTCCGATTCACCGGCAAATCTTCTGAGACACCAGCGTTTCGTAGCCAAAGGCATCCAATTGGGTGCCTTTGGTCTGTTTCGGGCACACATTGGGGGTTTCGGCAACGGAGATGGTGTGCTATGCTGTGGATGCAACACACCGCATCGCGCCGCGCGGCGAAAGAACGGCGCATACATTGAGAGGGGTACGACCGATGGCCGAGCATCCAAAGCATCTCTGGTGGAATGGCAAGCAGACGAACTGGGAAGACGCGACGGTGCACGTCACGCAGATCGGTTGGTCCTCGGTGGCCGCCGTCTTCGAAGGCATCC
This sequence comes from Thermomicrobiales bacterium, assembly GCA_050999735.1. Classification (GTDB taxonomy): domain Bacteria; phylum Chloroflexota; class Chloroflexia; order Thermomicrobiales; family JALYUS01; genus JALYUS01. Next base: position 2,993 of record JBPCPB010000077.1, read on the forward strand.
GCGGCTACTGGAACGATGAGAAGGAAGAACTCTTCATCTTCCGGCTGACCGAGCATATGGATCGCTTCATGCGCTCGATGAAATTGATGCGCATGGAACCGCAGTGGGGCCGCGACGGATTGATCGAGGCATGCGCCACGCTGGCGCGGGAGAACGACTGCCAGCGCGACACCTATATCCGCCCGCTCGCGTATTTCGGCAACTCCACGCGCGGCGCCTTCCGGGGCGGTGGTGACACGGACATCCTCATCACGACGAACCCGAATCCGTCGCATCTGACGACCGGCATAAGCCAGACCGCCGGTGTCTCGTCCTACCGCCGCATCAACGAAGACGTGATGCCGCCGCGCGTCAAGAACCTCTCGAACTACCGAAACAGTCAACTGGCGAGCACCGAAGCCCGACTGAACGGCTACGATACCGCGATCATCCTCAATCCGTCCGGCCACGTCACGGAGGGACCCGGCGCGTGCCTCTTCTTCGTGCGCGATAACGTCGTCGTCACGCCCGATCTGACGAGCGGCATCCTCGAAAGCATCACGCGGGACGCCTTTATCACGCTGTGCCGCGAATCGTTCGGCCTCGAAGTCCAGGAGCGGATGGTGGATCGGACGGAACTCTACGTCGCGGACGAGGTCTTCTTCGCCGGTACGGCGGCGGAAGTGACGCCCGTGACAATGATTGACCATCACCAAGTCGGCTCCGGCGCGATTGGCCCGATCACGCAGCGACTCGATACACTCTTCAACGATGTCGTCCGGGGCAAGACCGATGCGTATGAGGCGTGGCGCACGCCGGTCGGCATCCGCTCGCTCGCGACCGCTGCAGGCGACGGGGACTAGGAGATTCCTCACCCCCGGCCCTCTCCATCGCTCTCAGATTATGGAACGGATAGATCCGTCCGGCGATGGAGAGGGGAGAGATTCGGTTTGTATTGGGAGCAGGCGTTATGCCTGCTCTCATTGCATTTTCTCCCTGGCACGCTCCTTGCTTTCGTCATAGCCAGAAAGTCACCCCGTACGTTCGCGGGGTGGCGGAAGTAAGGAGAAGACAATGGATACGCTTACCCTGCTCGTGATCATTGTGGTGGTCCTCCTCCTCTTCGGCGGTGGTGGCTTCTGGTATCGCGGCCGCG
>JBPCPB010000142.1:0-5201 GCA_050999735.1 Thermomicrobiales bacterium
GGACGGAGAAGTGCAGCGGAAGGGAGCGATACGACATGCGGATCGTGGTGTACGACGCGGGGAAGATCGGCCTCTGGGTCAACGATCAGGTCATTAATATTGACGAGCACATCCCGGATGGAGCGAACAACACGACGCAGGGGCGGCTCGCGCGCCTCCTCGAGCACCTCGATGGACTGCGGCCCACTTTGCAACAGGCGATGCACAAAGGACCATTCATCCCCGTCAGCGAGGTGACACTGGAAGCGCCCGTGCCGAAGCCGAGCAAGATTGTCTGCGCCTTCGCGAACTACACCGAGGGCGGCGCGCGCTCCGAAGTGCCACTGGATATGTTCCTCAAATCTCCCGCCAGCATCCTCGGCCCCGGCGGGACGATTGTGATGCCGCCCTTTCCGGCGCGTATTTTTCACCACGAGGCGGAACTCGCCTTCGTAATCGGCAAGGGCGGCGCGCACATCGCCGAGGCGGACGCGATGCAGCACGTTGCAGCGTATACCTGCTTCATGGACATCTCCGCGCGCGATACGACGCGGCTGGGCAAGTCGTTCGACACCTTCGGCCCAATTGGCCCCGCGCTCGTCACGGCGGATGAGGTGTCCGACCCACATAACCTCAATGTCAAACTCTACGTGAACGATGATCTGCGGCAGGACTACAACACGAGCGACATGGCGAACAAGATTCCCGCCCTGATTGCGTTCGCCTCCAGCATCCTGACGCTCGAACCGGGCGATGTCGTCGCGACGGGCACCAACCATCAGGGCCTCAGCCCGATACAGGACGGCGACCATCTCCGGCTCGAAATCGAGCGCGTCGGCACCGTTGAGTTCGACGTGCGGGACGCGATGAAGCGCGAGTGGCCCCGCACGATTGACGAAGAAATGGCCAAACGCGTCCGACAAATGTGAGTACGAAGTAACGAGTAGCGAGTAGCGAGTAGGGATCACGCCGATCCTCGTTACTCGCTACTCGTTACTTCCCCTACCCCTTGACCGCGCCCGCCGCGAGGCCCGCGACGATGAAGCGCTGCGCGCCGAAGTAGAGGAGCAGGAGCGGAATGCTCATCAGGAAGCCGCCCGCCATTATCATGCCCCACAGGAAGACATCGCCGAAGATCAGTTTTGTCAGCCCCGGCGCGAGGGTGAATTTGTTGCTGTCACTGAGCAAGGTGAAGGCATAGAGATATTCATTCCACGCCAGCGTGAACGAATAGATGGAGGCGACAGCGATTCCCGGCGTCGCGAGGGGCATGATGATCTTCGTCATGCTTTCCAGGCGCGTTGCGCCATCCACCATCGCGGCGTCCTCTAACTCGCGCGGAATACTGAGGAAGTATGCCTTGAGCAGATAGACGCTGAACGGGATCGAGAAGGTGAGATAGACCGCAACCAGCGCGGGCAGTTGATCCAACAAATGGAGGTCTTTGCAGACGATAAAGATCGGGATGAAGAGAAGTGTTGAAGGAAAGAGATAGACGAGAAAGACCGCATTGGCGAAGAGCTGCCGCCCCGGATAGCGCAGCCGCGAGAGGCTATAGGCGGCGAACGTCGCGAAGGAGACAGAGAGAATCGTGCTACTGACAGAAACGAGCACCGTGTTGCGCATCCACGTCATGTAGGGGTATTGATGGATCAGATCGCGGAACGCTTTGAGGGTCAACTGCGTCGAGAAAAGGGTCGGCGTCCGTGCGGTGGTGAGCGTCGGCGGGTGGAATGCGGTGATCGTCATGAAGTAGACCGGAAAGAGTGCAATCAGCAGGACGACGGCAAGCAGGAGCCACCCAAATGCGCGGAAGGCGATGCGCTGCGTCCGGTACGCCAGGATACGCTTCTGCACGGCGGGTTGGACGACCGTCCGGCCGGCGAGCGGTTTGACCGTCATGCGATTTCCTCCCGGCGGTTCATGAAGCGGTTGAGCAGGATGATGAAGACGACGAGAATCGGCAGCATCAGTACGGAGACCGCGACTCCCTTGCCGAGTTCGAGGCCCGGTATCGCGATCTTATAGGTCAGTGTGGAAAGCACGTCCGTCGCCCCGCCGGGACCGCCGCGTGTCAGAATCCAGATGATCGAGAAGTCGTTGAACGTGAGGATCGTCGAGAAGAGCGTCACCACCGCAATCACCGGCGTGATGCCGGGCAGCGTGACCTTGACGAAGCGCGACCAAACGCCCGCGCCATCCACTTTCGCCGCGTCATACAATTCCTGCGGCACGGCTTGAAGTCCGGCGAGGATCGTGATGACGAAAAATGGGAAGCCGCGCCAGACATTGACGGCGATCACCGATCCCATCGCCTTGCTTGGATCCGCCAGCCAGAGCGTCGGCGTCGTGCGGATCGTACTCTTCTGCAAGAGATAGTTAAAGACGCCGCCCACGTCGTTGTACATCCACTTCCAGACAAGCACCGAGACGAGCGTCGGCATTGCGTAGGGGAGCAGGACAATTGAACGCCAGAGACCGCGCAGTGGGATCGCTTCATTGAGGATGAGCGCCACGAGGAGGCCGAGAATCAGTTTGCAGATGATCGAGCCGCCGGTAAACTCGATTGTGTTCTTCACCGACTGCCAGAAGGCGCTATCGTGCAGGACGGTCGTGTAATTTTTCAGGCCGATCCACGGCGCATCCTGCGCGCCGAGCAATTTCTTGTGAAACGAGAGCCAAAGCGCCCGGAGAAAGGGGAACCCGATCAATACGACGATCAGGAGGGCAGTGGGAAAGAGCAGCGCGTATCCGAGGCCCGTATCGCGATTGATCCGCGCCCGCCGCGGTTCGGGCGCCACATCCCGCGCCGCCACCACTCGTGTCGCCATGGTCCCTCCTCGTGGCAGTCGGCAGTCGCCAGTCGCCGGTAATCGGTTACCGCATCCTGCCGACTGTTGACTGCCGACTGCCGACTGATTGCTACTTCTTACTGAACTTCGCCTTCGCTTTGTCGGCGGCGTCCGCGAGGATCTTGATCGCCTCGGCGGGCGATTTGCCGTTGACGACGACCGCCTGATTCATGTCTTTCGTTGCGCTAATCGTGATATCGTCGAAGATCGGGTTGAGTCCGGTGTCGGACGTGGCGGCGAGCGCGTTCGGGACGATGTTTTGCGTAACCTCTTTGTTCCACTCATCCTGCGTGAAGAACGGGAGATCAACGTAGTTCTTCATGATTGGGAACCAGTACGATCCCGCCTTCTCCAACTGCGTCGGGTACCGCTCCGGCGAGAGGATCATCCTGGCGACCTGCATGGACTCATCAATCACCTGGCTCTTCTTGTTGATAACCAGCGCCGCGCTGCCCGAGGTCTGGATAAGCTTGCCGGGGTTGACCTGCGAGGGCCATGCTTGCAGATAGGTCTTGGAGAGGAGGTCCTTGTTATCGGTCCGCATCGCCAGCACGATGCTGCCGGGGTTGGAGACGCACGCGGTCTGCCCGGAAAGCCACGCCTCGTTGTTGCCGGAGGCCTGCTGCGAGACGACGCCGGGCGGCATCATCTTGTTCTTGAAGAGATCGGTATATGCCTGAAGGCCGGCGATATTCTGCGGCGTGTTGATTGTCGTATTACCCTCTTTGTCGAAGATCCGCCCGCCGAACATCCACATCCACTGGAGTCCGTTGCCGGTCCAGTCCGCCTCGGTCATCTGCCCGTCGAAGGCATAGAAGTTCTGATCGGGCTTGTTGACCTTCTTGAAGGCGTCCATCAACTGGTCGAATGAGGTGATCGGCATCTTGACGCCGACTTCCTCGAACTTATCTTTGCGCATGTGAACGAACCACGGCTCGGAGTTCATCGGCACATTGATACGCGTACCGTCCGCGATCTTCGAGTTGCCGTCCGCCAAGTCGAGCCAGCCACCGCCGGACTTCCCAATCTCATCGTAGAGCGCCTGGACTTCCATCGCATAGCCATTCTGGTTCCAGAGCGCGGGAGCGTAGGTATACGTGATATCCGGCACAACGCCGGATTCCATCGCGACGACTTCCTTCTGCGGGTGCTCGTCATTGCTGAAGAGTTCGATCTTAACGTCGAAGCCGCCCTTCGCCCCTGCCAGCTTCACGGACTCGCTCAGGTAGTCGTTCGATGCCGGCAGGAATTGCTGCCGCCCCCAGAAGAGCACTGTCTTCTTCTTGCCGCCGGACGCTTGCGCGGGCGCGGTCGTTGGGGAACTGCCCGTCGTCGCGGCGGCAGGAACCGCAGTACCACCACTGGCAGCAGGCGCCGCCGTGCCGCCCGTGCTGGCGGCGGGCTTCGGTGTATCCGTGGCGCTACTGCCGCCACAGGCGGCAAGGATGGCGGCTGTGGCGCTCGCCGCTACACCACCGAGGAAACCGCGCCGACTCAACCGATACAATCGCTGCTGAGACATATTCACCAGCTCCTTCGCTACCACGACATCCCCAGGACATGCAAACATGCGATCCCATCCAGATCGCCTCTATCGCATCTCCAACAGTATGCCGCGCCCATTCGACGCCTCTGCCTGGTTCGTTCGCAATCCATTGTGCTCGGTTCGTGTCTGATCGGGAGGGTAGCATGGCGTATCGCCAGTGTCAAGCAAGAAAGCGAGCAGCAGACAGCCGACAGCGGGCAGCAATACATGGGCGCTTTTTGCCCCGTAATGACGGGCGCAAAGGAAAAAGAGCGCCCACAAGAAGTCTCTATCTATTTTGTCCCCTGCCCACCGTCTGCTACCTGCTAGCCCTTTGGTGACACCTCGGGATAGGCGTCCGGCTCAACCTGATAGGCATCCGCGAGGCGGTTCGTCCCGTTGAAGACATCCACGACAGCGAGCAGTTCGGAAAACATGCGCGTGTCCATCCCCAGTTTGATGGCTGCACCGGTGTGCGAGTTGATGCAGTAGCGGCAGCCGTTCGTCGCGCTCACGGCAATGGCGATCAGTTCTTTCGTCAGCGGGTCAAGCGCGCCCGCCGCCATTGTCTGCTTCAACTTATGCCAGGTCGCGCTCAGGTGTTCCGGATTGACCGCGAGTGCGCGCCAGAAATTCGGCACGAAATCAATTCCCTTCGTTGCCTTGATATCGTCGTACACCTCACGGACGAGGCCGATTGCTTCCTCATCGGGGATCATGCGGACAGTAGTCATGGTGGCGTTCCTTTCTGGGCGAGCAACATATCGGTAGCGTAGGGTTCCGACCCCAGCCCCACCTTTAAGAAACCCCACCAAAAGGGAGACCGGCTGGAAACCTCCTCCCCC
>JBPCPB010000197.1:0-9917 GCA_050999735.1 Thermomicrobiales bacterium
TAAATGACGTACTGAATATTCATCAGGCCGCGCACGCCCATCGCCAGCGCGATCCGCGTCGTGTACTCGACGACCTGCTCGACCTCGGTCGGGTAGAGATTGACGCCGGGATAGACGGCGAACGAATCGCCGGAATGGACGCCCGCGCGCTCGATATGCTCCATCACGCCGGGAATCAGCACCTCCGTGCCGTCGCAGATCGCGTCCACCTCGACCTCTTTGCCCGCGAGATATTTGTCAATCAATACCGGCTTATCGGAGAGCAGCACGGCGCGGCTGAGATAGGCGCGCAAATCTTCCTCGGTATGCACAACTTCCATCGCCCGCCCGCCAAGCACGTACGATGGCCGCACGAGCACCGGATAGCCAATCGCCTCCGCCGCGATCTCCGCGTCGAGCAGGGTGCGGACGGCGGTCCCCGGCGGCTGTGGGATGCCGACCTGCCGCAGGAACTTCTCGAATCGCTTTCGGTCTTCGGCAAGATCAATCGCCTCTTGCCCGGAGCCGAGAATCGGCACGCCGAGCGCCGCCAGCGGCCCGGCGAGATTGATCGCCGTTTGCCCGCCGAACTGCAAGACGACGGGCGGAGTATCGGGAGCGGGCCCCACCCCCGGCCCCCCCGCCCACAAGAGAGGGAGGGGGGAGTGGCGGGCACGTGGGTCGTCTGTACCAATCATATTCGCAATAACTGTCGCGACCGCGCTATCATCTGTTGCGAGCGTGGCGACCGTATTAGCGCCGGGCGCATGGCTATGCGCCCCTACGGCTCCCCCTTCCCTCTGAGGGAAGGGGACTAGGGGGTTAGGAATCCCCGCACCCTCATGATAGAGAATGTCCATTACCCCTTCTTCATCGAGCAGCGTGATGTACAGGCGATCCGAGGTATCGAAATCGGTGCTGACGGTCTCAGGATTGTTGTTGAGCATGATCGAGCGGACATTCGCCGCGTGGAGGGCATGCGCCGCCTGGACGCAGGAGTAGTCGAACTCGATACCCTGCCCGATGCGAATCGGGCCGCTGCCGATGACGACCGCTTTCGGGCCGGGCAGCGGTTCGGCCTCGTTCTCATCCTCGTAGGTTGTGTAGAAGTAGGGCGTCGCCGCGTCGAACTCCGCCGCGCAAGTGTCCACCATCTTGCAAACCGGCACGATGCCGACCGCGCGCCGCCGCGCCGCGATCGCCGCTTCCGGCGTCTCCGTCAGCCGCCCGAGCCAGGCGTCGCCGAAGCCGATCCGCTTCGCTTCCCAGAGCAATTCGTCGGTCAACGGCTCGTGCTGAATGCGCCCTTCCATTTGGACAATCGCGTCGAGGCGGCGCATGAACCACGGATCAATGCCCGTCCGGGCGGCAATCGTCTCTGCCGGCATGCCACGCCGCAAAGAAGCCATCAGCGCCCAGAGCCGCTGATCGTTCGGGCGGCGCACGAGGTCATCGAGAACATCCGCGCCTGCCGGGCCGCCCCACGTCTTCTCTTCCCAGCCGAGGTCGCGGTCATCCCATTCGAGCGAGCGGACGGCCTTCTGGATTGCCGCCTCGAACGAGCGGTCAATTGCCATCACCTCGCCCGTCGCCTTCATCTGCGTGCCAATCGTCCGCTCGGCGCGGTAAAACTTGTCGAACGGCCAGCGCGGGATTTTCAGGACGCAGTAGTCGAGCGCCGGTTCAAAGGCGGCGGTCGTCTTCGCGGTCACGGCGTTCGGGATGTCCCGCAGCAGCTTGCCAATCGCGATCTTCGCCGCGACGCGGGCAATTGGGTAGCCCGTCGCCTTCGAGGCGAGCGCGGAGGAGCGGCTGACGCGCGGATTGACTTCGATCACGTAATACTGCGACGAACGCGGATCGAGCGCGAACTGGATATTGCAGCCGCCCTCGATGCCGAGCGCGCGGATGATCCGCAGCGACGCGGAGCGCAGCATCTGGTAATCGCGATCCGACAGCGTCTGCGACGGCGCGACGACGATGCTGTCTCCCGTGTGGACGCCGACCGGGTCGAAGTTTTCCATGTTGCAGATCGTGATGCAGGTGTCCGCGCTATCTCGCATCACCTCGTACTCGACTTCCTTCCAGCCAAGCAGCGACCGCTCCAACAGGATTTGATGAATTGGGCTGGCGTGGAGACCGGCGAGCACTTTCGCATCCAAATCGTCCCACGAATCGGCGATGCCGCCGCCCGTACCGCCGAGTGTGTACGCGGGGCGCACGATCAACGGTGGCGGCACGCTGAGGGCAAACTCCCGTGCTTCTTCGAGCGTATGGCAGATTGCGCTCGCAATCGCCGGTTCGCTGAGGCGTTCCAGTGTCTCCTTGAAGAGCGCGCGATCTTCCGCCTTTTTGATCGCTTCGAGCGGCGTGCCAAGGAGGCGAACGTGATATTTTTCGAGAATGCCCGCGTCCGCCAACTGTACGGCGAGGTTGAGACCCGTCTGCCCACCGAGCGTCGGCAGCAGGCCATCGGGCCGCTCGCGCTGGATGATCCGCTTGAGCACGTCCACGGTCAGCGGCTCGATGTAGACGACATCCGCGATGTCTTCATCCGTCATAATCGTCGCCGGGTTCGAGTTGACGAGGACGACGCGGACGCCCTCTTCGCGCAGTGCGCGGCACGCCTGCGTCCCCGCGTAATCGAATGCCGCCGCCTGACCAATCACAATCGGGCCGGAGCCGATCACAAAGACCGTCCGGAGCGGCGCGGGCAGCGTCGAGGCGGGCGTCGTCACAAACCTACTCTCCTTGGAATGAGCGTCGAAACCGATTGAACCGCAAAGACGCAAAGGACACAAAGGGCGCAAAGAAAAATTCTGTGGACAGGTTCGCGTTTCTTCCTCTTTCTCCTCTGCGTTCTTTGCGCCTTTGCGGTTCTCCCCGGCTTCCTTCTTAGCCGATCAGCAGGTCGGCGATGCGGGTGAGCGGTGGGAAGCGGTCGAAATCCGAGTGCGGCACAGCGGCGAGCGTCACGTAGTTCATCCGCAGCGTACCAACGTCGAGATCGCGGTAGGGTTCGAGAATGTCGGCCACCTTCTCGGTCGGGTACTGCGCGCGGTAGTAGCAAAGGGAGAGATGCGGCAAGAAGGGCGGCGCATTGACAGGGTCCGCCTGATCGCGCTCCGCCTCACTGTCCTGGGTCGCTCCTTCGCCGGAGAGCGCGGACGCGCCGAAACCTGCCAATCCCACATGATGCAAAACATCCACGAGCCGATCGCGTAGCGCGGCCAGGCCGTTCTTCTCGTCATGGACTTCGACGAACGCGGCGTTGTCGAACGAGTTGACGCCCTTCAGCGTTAGCGTCAATGGTTGGACATCGCGCAGCGCCCGGCTTGCGCGGTCCATGATCCGCGCGATGTTGCCGTTTGTCGCGCGGATCGCCGATTCAAAGCCGATCCCAAGCACGGTGATGTGCAGGAAATGAGAGGGCAGCGCCTCCGCAATGCCCGCTGCCGTCAGCGCTTCGCGGACGGGCCGCGTCGCCTGGACGATGCCGTGGCCGGTCACGGGCACGAGGAAAGCGACATAGGACGATTTCTCCTCGCGATCGCGCTTGCCGATGTCGTGCGCTGTCTCATCCTCGGTCGTCGGGCGGGCGCGGAACTATTGCCAGGCTTCATCGAAAGTTGTGACGTATTGGCGTGTGGCTGTCATCGTGCGGTCGCTCCTTCGGCGTTGGTGGATGAATCCTCTTTCCGGCAGGATACCACTAACGTCGCGTCAATCATCTCCATGCGGCAACGCCGAGTAAGGCGTATGCGTTCTCGGAAGAACCTAACCCCCGGCCCCTTCCGTTACTCGGCGTGGGAAGGGGTGATTCATCGAGAGGCTGTGGCCGTCCCCTGAGTGCCCTGACGTCAAGAAGGCTCGCTCCCCCTTCCTCGCGGGAAGGGGGTTGGGGGGTTAGGTTAGCCGAGAGCGTACACGCCACAATCGTCATGATGCCCGTATTCCCTCCGATGATTGCCGCGCCGACCGATACCGTTCGATCATCGTCAGGAAGCGGTCGAAGAGATCTTGGCTGTCTTGCGGGCCGGGCGCGCCTTCCGGGTGATACTGGATACTGAACGCGGGCATTGCGTCGTGCATTAGCCCCTCGACCGAGCCATCGTTGAGGTTCAGGTGCGCGACCCGCCAGCCATCCGCCGTCGGGATCGAGTCCGGCTCAACTTTGAAGCCGTGGTTCTGGCTCGTCACCCGCACCTGCCCCGTGACGAGATCGAGCACCGGATGGTTGCCGCCACGATGCCCGAACGGCAGGCGGCTCGTCTTCGCGCCAATCGCCAATGCGAGCAACTGATGACCGAGGCAGACGCCCGCATACGGCGTCCCGCTCTCCAGAACCTGACGGACGGTTTCGACCGCCTCTTGCGCGTTCTCCGGGTCGCCGGGGCCGGGCGAGCAGAGCACGCCGTCGGGGTCGAGGGCGCGCACCGCCGCGTACGGCATATCGTGCGGCACGACGGTGACGCGCACCCCGCGCGCGACGAGCGAGCGGACGATGTTCTCCTTGAGTCCGCAATCGAGGACGACGACGTGCGGGCCATCAAGCGGCGCGTCGTAATCCCGCGATTCGCGGACGCTCACGTCACCAACCGCGTCAATGTCCGAGGTCAGCGCCGCGCCGCGCGCTTTCTCGACCAGGTCGGCATCGCTCATTCCCGTTCGATCCGGCACCAGCACGCCGCGCACGAGACCCTGCGTGCGAATATGCCGCGTCAAGGCGCGCGTGTCCACGCCCGTGATGCCGGGGATGCCGTTCTCCTTTAGATAGTCGTCGAGCGTGCCCGTCATCTGCCAATGGCTTGGATCGTCTACGTATTCGCGGACGAGCAGCGCGGAGACCCAGGGTTGGCGCGATTCGTCGTCGCCGGGTGTGACGCCGTAGTTGCCGATTATCGGGTAGGTCAGGCAGACCAGTTGTCCGCGGAACGACGGATCGGTCGCGATCTCCTGATAACCCGTCATACAGGTCGTGAAGACGACCTCGCCATCGGTCTCGACTGGCGCGCCGAAGGAACGGCCCGCGAAGATGCGCCCATCTTCGAGCGCGAGCGCGGCGGTCCGTCCGGCACTGTGGTAGACCATTTATGCGTCCCCTCCAATGAATGCCGGTTCCCGTCGGGCATCGTAGACAACCCGGCCACCGACGAGTGTTGCCCGCACCGCACCCGCCAGGCGCATGCCGAGCAGCGGTGTATTGGGTGATTTCGAAACGAGCGTCGTCTCCGCAACGAGGAATGTCGCGTTTGGGTCGAAGACGGTCACGTCCGCCGGTGCGCCGGGTTGCAGCGCGCCACCGGGGAGATTGAAGACGCGCGCCGCATTGACGGTGAGGTGCGTCACGACTTCGGGAATCGTCAGCAGGCCCGCGCGGACCACCGCCATCAGGATTGGCAGCGCCGTCTCCGACGCAGTGAAGCCGGACGGCGCGGCGGCGAGATCCTGCGCCTTCTCGGCCATCGTGTGCGGTGCGTGGTCGGTCGCGATGCAATCCAGTGTGCCATCTTTCAAGCCGGCGAGCACGGCGGCGGCGTCTTCGGACGTGCGGAGGGGCGGATTGACCTTGGCGAGCGGATCGAGGGTCGGCCAACCGGGGTGATACGGCTTCTCCCACGCCCATGCACGGCCCCCCGCCACCCATTCGTCCGTCAGCGCTATGTGATGCGGCATCGCCTCGCCCGTCGCTCGGACGCCGCGCGTCTTCGCCTCCCGCAGGAGTTGCACGCCGCCCGCCGTGCTGACGTGGCAGAGATGCAGCAGCCCGCCCGTCTCTTCCGCCAGCCGCAGATCGCGCGCGATAATCGCTTCCTCCGCCTCGCGCGGGATACCGGGCACGCGCATCCGCCGCGAAACGATCCCCGCGTTGAGCGCCGCGCCATCAGGGATGAGGGACTTGTCCTCGCAGTGGACGGCGAGCGGCTTGCCGTGCTCCCGCGTCGCTTCGAGCGCTTCGCGCATGATGTCGTCGCGCATGCAACTGTCGCCATCGTCCGAAAAGGCGACCGTGCCCGCCGCTGCCATCGCCGCCCACGGCGCGGCTTCCGCACCGAGTCGCCCGATGCTGATCGCACCGATTGGCGAGACGCGCACGATACCATCGAGGATCGCCCGCTCGCGCAGATCGCGGATGATCGCCGCGCTATCGAGGGCGGGTACGGTGTTCGGCATGCAGCAAACATGCGTGAAACCGCCGTGCGCCGCTGCTCGCGTCCCGGTGGCGAGCGTTTCTTTCTCTGTCTGGCCGGGATCGCGCAGGTGGACGTGAATATCAATCAGGCCGGGGCAGACGATGCAGCCCGTCGCGTCGAGTTCGTCGGGCATCGGCGTCCGCAGTCCGTCGAAGCGGTTCGCGACCGCGCCGAGCGCCGCGATCCGGCCGTTCGTGATGATGAGATCGGCGATACCGTCGAACCCGGACGCTGGATCAATCACCCGGCCGCCCCGGATGACATGGCTGTTCCCGCTCGCGCTCATTGGATTCCTGCCTTCGGGCAGAAAAAAAGCCTCCCGGAGAAACCGGAAGGCACGAGCGCTGTACGCAGCGAATCTCCTCCGGCTCTACCCGGCGGACGGCGGCGCTGTGCTTCATTGGTAAGCCATTCTGCTGTCGTCATGCTCCGCCCGCACCCTTGCACCTTCGTCGCATCCCGGAGACAGGACACTGCCGTCCCGACTGCATAGTATTACGCACGCGGCGCGGCGCGTCAACCCCGATTTCGGCAATGAACGCCGAACGTACAGTCGCCATCCGCGCCATCTGACGGTATGCTCATGCAAGCAGCGACAGCAGGCGGAAAGGAGCCACCGTGGCCGATTTGCCGACGATCAATGAGCATCCGACCGATCCGACGAAACGGCTCACCACCGTCGCGCGCGTCATCATGCCACGGCGATGGCGTCTGCTACTCCTTGGTGGGGGAGCAATCCTCCTGCTGCTCGTTGCCGTCGTGAGTGTCATGTGGCTCAATCTGCGCGGCGACAGGCACGCGGCGGCCGGTGTCGCGCAGACCTTTGCCGCACCACGCGCCGGGAACAGCGGCAAGCTTAACATCACCGCGAACGCCGCGACCGTTGGTATCCACCCGCTCGACACGGGCAACCCGAATCTGCTGCAAGGCTCGTTCACGCCCGGCAAGGATCGCGGGGACGCCCTCGTCCAACACAAAGGCGATACGTGGATGGTGCAGGAGGAGCATGGATCAAGCGACAGCCCCGATTCCGCCGTGTGGGATGTCGGTATCGCGCCGGGCATTGCACTCGACCTCTCGATGACGCTGGACGCCACCAGCAGCGACGTGAACTTGCAAGCGCTCAGCCTCACCGCGCTCGATGCCGAAGCGAATGCCAGTACCTTCCGACTGGTGTTGCCCGCGTCGTATACCGGCGATGCTAAAGGCCGCATCAAGGCGGCAGCGGGCAATGTGCAAGTGACCGTGCCACCCGGCGCGGCAGTGCGCATCGTGATCGAAACGAAGGCCGGCAGCCGCGACGTTCCGAGCCGGTTCGTCCAGAAAAACGGCGGCTACGAAACACCCGAATACGCGGGCGCGAAGAACCGCCTCACGCTAACGATCGCCGCCAATGCCGGGCGCGTCACCATCGTCTAGAAGGGGATCGAACCGCCAAGACGCCAAAGACGCCAAGAAGAGAGAAGGATCGAAACCGCGTTATTTTCTCTGCTTCCTCTTGGCGTTCTTGGTGTCTTGGCGGTTCAGTATTGATTGGTTCGCGGCCAAAACCGCGCTGCCGCGTCAAGGTGCGCGGTGATGAGGGGTATGGTATGCTGCGCGGAACCTGTCGTGATGCGACGGGCGATGACGGTCATGCGGGAGGCAGTGCATCCGGTCCGTGCGACGATAGAGGATCGGGTACACTGGCATGGAGACCAGAGAAGAGCGCGACGCGCGGGGGACGGGGCATGATGAAGGAGCGGATCTTCCGCCGTGGCGCGCATGGCAGCCACGAACCGGCGATAAATGACCGGCAGACGCCGCAATCGAAGTTCAAGCCCGAGCCGCGCGCGGTCGGTGACGAAGTGGACTCGTCCGCAATCATCGTCCCATGCCCCTTCTGCAAAGAACCGCTCTATGTCAAGGAACTCGAAAATAATCTCCATGTCTGCCTGAAGTGCGGCGCGCATTTACGGCTCAATGCCCGCCAGCGGCTCACCTACACGCTGGATGAAGGCTCGTTCGCGGAGTGGGACACGAATGTCCGCCCGACCGACCCGCTCGGCTTCGCTATCGGCAGCGACGGCTATGACGCCAAACTTGGCGCGTCGCAGAAGAAGACCGCTGAAGCCGAGGCGATGATCACCGGTCGGGGCACGATCAATGGCGAGCCGGTCGTCATCGCCATCGCCGATTTCACCTTTATGGGCGCGACAATGGGCAGCGTCTACGGCGAAAAACTCACCCGCGCCGCCGAGCGCGCCACGCGGGAGTGGCTGCCGCTCGTCACCATCAATGCCTCCGGCGGCGCGCGGATGCAGGAAGGGTTGTTCTCGCTCATGCAAATGGCGAAGACCACCGCTGCTGTCGCGCGCCTCGGTGACGCGGGCTTGCCGCATATCGCCCTCCTCACCGACCCGTGCTACGGCGGCGTCACGGCCTCCTACGCCACCATCGCCGATGTGCTCCTTGCCGAGCCGGGCGCGCGCATCGGCTTCGCGGGCAAAACGCTGATCGAGCAGAACATGCGCCAGAAACTCCCCGACGATGTGCAGACCGCCGAGTTCCAACTGATGCATGGGATGATTGACGAGGTCGTCCTCCGGCGCGACCTCCGCCAGATACTGAGCACCTTGCTCGCCCTCTACGGCACGCCACGAAAGATGCTCGTGACGATGCCGGTGATCGGCGAAACGACAGAAGCGCCAGTCGGCGTCGCCGAACCCGTGCTGACCGCCGCCCATGCCTAGTACACAACGTTCGGATCAGACATGGGAACGCGTCACGCGCGCGCGCCATGCGAACCGGCCACGCACGCTCGGGTACATCAGCGGCCTCTGCACCGAGTTTGTCCCGCTACATGGTGATCGCCTCTTCGGTGACGACCAGGCACTCGTCGGCGGCGTCGGACGCTTCAATGGCCGGAGCGTCATGCTGATCGGCCATCAAAGCGGCGCGGACACGAAAGAAAACCTCCGGCGCAACTTCGGCATGTCGAAGCCGGAGGGGTATCACAAGGCGAAGCGGCTGATGTTTCACGCGGAGAAGTTCGGCTTCCCGGTGATCGCCTTCATTGACACGATGGCGGCGGACCCCACGCTTCCCTCGGAAGAACGCGGGCAAGCCGTCGCCATCGCCGAATCCATCCTGACGATGCTCGGCCTGCGCGTGCCAACGATCTCCGTCGTCATCGGCCAGGGCGGCAGCGGCGGCGCGCTGGCGATTGGCGTCACCGATCGTATCCTGATGATGGAGAACGCCGTCTACTCAGTCGCGCCTCCGGAAGCGGCGGCGCTGATCCTCAAACTCGATCCATCCACCAAGCAGGATGTCGCGGCGGCGATGCGCATCACCGGCCCGGAGTCGCATATCTTCGGCGTCATAGACGAAGTCGTGCCGGAACCGACGCCCGCCCACGAAGACCCGCTCGACGCGATTGATGCCGTCGGTAATGCCATCGAACGCCATCTCGCCTCGCTTGATGCCATCTACGGCATCGGCGCGGACCTCGATGTCGCCCGCCTCTTGCGGGATCGGTATGCGAAATATCGCAATGTCGGCCAGTGGATCGAGCAAGCGACAGATACCACGGCGTAACGTCCTTGACAAAGAGATACCCCGCAACGCGGGAGAGGAACCATGTGCCCCTGTCACTGCTGTAACCGGGGCCACTGACCACGCTCACTGTCCTTCAGACAAGCGAACGCTTCCTGCATAGAATTACTTACCCATTGACAACGGTACGGTCTGTGTGTACGATGT
>JBPCPB010000428.1:0-9202 GCA_050999735.1 Thermomicrobiales bacterium
GACTATATCCGGGCAGCCTTACCAAAATAGTGCATGACGTACGGGTGTCGCGTGAAATTGCGCCTCTATTGCCCGATGCGATACCCTGCATGGTGATGAACGCGCAACGTGTGACACCGACAGGGACCGCAAACTTGTGAAGCAGCACCGCCCCGACAACATTCGTCCTGCCCACATCGCGCGGCCCGTGCGGGTCATCGCGGCGCTGCTGACGCTTATCGTGCTGCTCGGATTATGGGGTGGGGCGCGGACGCTGACGACCTACGAGAATCGGGGCGTCGTCACGACCATGCCCCCGGTGGATGCGCCGATGATACCGGGGAAGGCGGTCGGCGTGCAGACCTTCCTCGATAAAGAAGTGGATCCCGCCAATATCCGGCGCACGGCGGAGATGCTGAGGGAGGGCGGCGTGACGAACGTCCGCCAGGCCTTCTCGTGGTGCGAGCTGGAGCCGGACGGACGCGGCGTCTACTGGGATCGGGCCAACAACAAGCCCTCATGGCAGAAGTACGATCAGATCGTGGATGTGCTCACCGCCAATGGCATTGCAATCACGGCACGGCTCGATAATGCGCCCACCTGGTCACGCTCCGGTCAGACGAACGACCCCAACAGCAAGTGCCAGAAAGGACCACCGACCGATCTCACCGCCTACAGCGATTTCGTGCGCATGTTCACGACGCATTACCGGGGCAGGATTGCCGCCGTGCAGATCTGGAACGAGCCGAATCTGAGCGAGGAGTGGGGCAACGAACTCAACGTCGTGCAATACACCGATATGCTCAAACGCTCCTATCAGGCGGCGAAGCAGGGCGACCCGGATGTGACCGTCCTCACCGCCGCGATGGCGCCGACGAAAGCGACTCCGCCAGTCGGCATCTCCGACCTCGCCTTCTATGAGCAGATGTACCAGGCGGGGGCAAAGGGATCGTTCGATGTGCTGGCGGTCAATGTCTACGGCCTCGGCGAACCACCAACGGACCGCCGCCTCTCCGCCGATCGCTTCAACGTCTCCCGCCCGATCCTCGTCCACGACATCATGACGCGCTACGGCGATATGACGACGCCCGTCTGGGCGACCGAGTTCGGCTACAACTCCCTGCCGAGCGGGTGGAACGGTGAGCCGAGCATCTGGGGCCCAAATGTGGACGAGCAGACGCAAGCGCGCTACCTCGTCGGTGGGCTGACACGGATGAAGCAGGAATGGCCGTGGATGGGCGAAATCTTCGTCTGGGGCTTCCGTTGGGCGGAGCGGCCCGGTACGTTCGGATACCCGGCGGGTGGTCCCTATGGTCAGCCGAAACCGGAGCCGTACTTCGCGCTCGTCAACTACGATTTCACGCCCCGCCCGGCCTGGAACGCGGTGCGTCAGTTTGCTCGTGGCCAGATGCTCCGCACCGGTCGCACCGCCGCGACGGATGCGCTTATCCAATCAGGGCCCGGTTGGGAGCGGAGCGGCAACGGCGCGAGCGCGACGCTTGCTACCAGCGCGCCGGACGCGACCCTCACCGTACCCTTCACCGGCACCGATGTCGCGGTGGTTGGTACGGGTGGTATGGTAGCGGTCGTCATAGATGGGCAGGATCGCGGCACCCGACTGCTCGCGCCGTCGGCCAATGGGGTGACACGCCTCGCCAGCAATCTGCCGGACGGACCACATACGGCCACGCTGCATGTCGCCAGTGGTACCGTGCGCCTCGGCAGTTTCCTTGTCCAGCGGCGCGCGCCGTTCGGATGGACGCTGCCGCTCCTGACGCTCGGCGTCGCTCTGCTTGGCGCGGGCGCGATCGGTGTGGTGATCGCCGAAACATTGGGTGCCTGTGACGACGCGCTCCGTCGCAATCGCAGACGGCGCGCGGCGACTGCGGAGAGCGTGACAGCGCGATGAGTAGGGCGCTTCGCCTCGCCGCCGGGATCTATCACGAGCCGCTGCTCTGGCCGCTCGGTGCGGCGGTCGTGCTGCTCTTCCTCGTCCCCTCCACGCTCGCCGCGCTCCTGCCGCTCGGCATCGTCGGGTTGATTGGGCTGCGGCGACCCGCGCTCGCCGTCATGATTATCCCGGCCACCTTCCCCTTCCACGATGTCACCTCGCCCGCCGCCCATCTCCATCTCGACCGCACCGCGCTTCTCATTGGCGTGGCGCTCCTTGCGACCTTCGGGCATGTCGTCCTGGCGGCGATCCCCGCGTACCTACCCGCCGTTGGCAAACTGTCGGCAGCGGTCGTGGAGGAGACATGGACGCGCGAAGAGATCCGCGCCTTCCCGGCAGAACTGACGGCGTTCCTCTGGCGGCCCGGCACCTGGGCAGCATTCTCACTCTTTTTCCTCGGCCTCTTCTCGCTCTTTACCGTCGCGGACGCGGAATTTCGCGGCGATAGCATCCGCGAGTTCCGTACGACAATCCTCTTTCCGGTCCTGCTCTTTCTCCTTGCCGCCGCGCTTCTCGAAGGGCGCGAACGCCGCCGGATCATGTTCCCATTGATGGTGCTCGGCATAGACGCCGTCATCGTCTCCGGCGTGATCATCGCGCTGATTGCCTATCTGCAGTTCGCGCGCGGCGGCGGTCTCGACGTGGAAGGCGTGCGGCGCGTCCGCTCTGTCTTCCACCATCCGAATGAACTCGCGCTCTATCTCGGACGAATCGTGCCGATTACGGCGGCATATGTCTTCTTCATGCCGCGCACCTGGCGCACATGGGCCTATCTCGCCGCGACAATCGTGATGCTCGGCGCAATCGGGCTTTCCTTTTCGCGTGGCGGCTACATTGGCGTGGCGGCGGCGCTGCTCCTGCTCCTCTGCGCTACCGGCAACCGGCGGCTGATCGTCGGCTATATCGCGGCGTGCGCCGTCGTCAGTATCGCGGCGTTCGCGACGGGCATCGAGCGGTTCACCTCGATTCTCCATCCCACGACGAACAGCGATGGGTTGCGACTCAACATCTGGGCGTCAACGGCACGGATGCTGCGCGACCATCCCGCGTGGGGCGTCGGCCTCGATCAGTTCGTCTCGCAATACCCGCGTTATATCAGTCCGGACGCCTGGCAGGAGCGGTTCACCTCCCACCCGCACAACCTGATCCTCGATTTCTATGCCCGCCTCGGTCTTCTCGGTCTCGCCTGGCTGATCTTCACACTCGTTCCATTTCTGGTACGCGGCTGGCGCGTGGCGATGCGGCGCAAGGCGGAGGGCGATTTGCTTCGCTTCGCTCTCGTCATCGGTGCGACGGGTGCGCTCGTGGATTTCACCGTGCATGGCATGGTGGATCAGGATTATTTCCTCCATATGCTCGCCTATGGTTTCTGGTTCGCCATCCTCATCATCCGCGTCGGATCGTCCGACTGGTCGGCGGATGCGCCAGGATTGCCCGACGGGTCACGACGCGCTCCCGTCCTCTGGCGGCGCACCACCGAACCGGCCGTCGTCACTCCCGCGACGACGCGCGCAACGACCCCACTCGCGGGGGGGCGTCATCCCGTGTAGGATAGCGTAGGACTGAGGACTGAGGACTGAGGACTGAGAAGGTACGATCAGGCCGCGACTCTTCCTCTCGGTAGATGCGAAGTGAAAGAGGAGCGACGGTGCGGATTCTCATTGCAGGGGGGGCGGGATTCATCGGGTCGCATCTGGCGGACGCCCTGCTCGCACGCGGCGATCAGGTGATCGTCTGGGACAACCTGATCACCGGCACGATGGCGAACCTCGCCCATCTCGGTGAAGCGCCCGGCTTCACTTTCGTGCGGCATGACATCGTCCAGGACCTGCCCGACCCCGGCCCGATTGACCGCATCTATCATCTTGCTTCCCCCGCCAGCCCGGAGGGGTATCGCGGTCATCCCATCGAGACGCATCTGACGAACAGCCTCGGCACCTATCATCTGCTCGAACTCGCCAGGGCGACGGGCGCGCGGCTGCTGCTCGCTTCCACCAGCGAGGCGTACGGCGACCCGCAGGAGCATCCGCAGCGCGAGACCTACCGGGGCTACGTCAATCCTGTCGGCCCGCGCTCCTGCTACGACGAGAGCAAGCGGTTCGCGGAATCCCTGACGATGGAGTATTACCGCCTCTATGGTCAGGACATCCGCATCGTGCGCATCTTCAACACCTACGGGCCGCGCATGGACATCGCCGACGGGCGGGTGATTCCGAACCTGCTCTCGCAGGCGCTGCGAGGTGAGCCGCTGACGCTCTACGACGGCGGCGAGCGAACGCGCGCCTTCTGCTACGTGGCCGACCTCGTACGGGGGTTGATGGCGGTGATGGAGAGCGAGCGGGCAAAGGGCGAGGTAATCAACCTCGGCAACCCGGATGAGCGAACGATCCGCAACCTCGCGGAAGTCATTCTGCGCGCCACGAATCAAGCCCTCCCACTCGTGGATCGCCCGACGGCGGTGGGGGATGACCCGAACCGCCGCTGCCCGGACATCACCAAAGCGCGCACGCTGGTAGGCTGGGAGCCAACAATCGCGCTCGATGAAGGGCTTCGGCTCACGATTCCCTATTTCGAGCACGTCCTCAGGAACGAAGGACTGAGGACTTAAGGCCTAAGGACTGAGCGAGCGTACGGCTGTGCGCCCCTCCATCCCATTGCATTTCTCCCCCTCTCCTTTGCTCGGAAGCAAAGGAGAGGGGGCCGGGGGGTGAGGTTTCCCCAACTATATGCAGGTTTCCGCTCCACTTCACCGCAGACAACCGACTAGATGGATCGAGGAAGTACGCGGCTACCCGCTCGCGCCGACCATGCTGACGGTCGTGTTGACGCTCGTCACACTCGGGCTGCTGGCGAGCCTTGGGCCGCTTGTCGCCGTCGCGCTTATCATCGGCATCGGGATCATTCTGCTCACGCTGGCGGAGCCGCGCTACGGCCTCTACCTCGCCGTGCTCTCGGTGCCGGGGCAGCAGTATGGGTCATTCAATGGGCTGACGGCGACGCAGGGGGCCTTTGCGCTCGTGCTTGTCGCATGGATCGTGGGGAAACTGCTGCGGGGGGCACGGTGGGATGCGCTCCGAGACGCGAACATCTGGCGATTCGTCCTCTTCTACGTCGCGATTCTCTCCTCGGGCCGTGTCGCGGGGGACATCAAAGCGACGCTCACGGATGGCTTCCACTGGGGCGAGGCGCTAGTGATCTACATCATCGCGCGGGATACGCTCCGCACGCGGCGCGATTGGGCGGGGTTGGTCACCTGTTTCTTTGTCGGGGCGAGCGGGGAAGCATTCATCGGCACGGTGCAGAGCAAACTCGGCCTCGGCAATCTCTCCTTCTTCGTCGGTGGCATCGCGCGTTCCTTCGGCACCTTCGGTCGTCCGAACTCCTATGCCGGCTATCTCGAAATGATCTTCCCCCTCGCTGCAACCGTCACGCTCTGGGCGCTCTTCGCCCTCCCGGCGGCGGTGCGACGATGGCGCGCGGTGCATGGCGGCCCGCTCACGGACGAACGTCAGGCGCTCCTGCCACTCCTTGGGCTGCTGGTGGCGCTCGCGGGCGCGGGCGGGACGGCACTGGCGCTTGGGGCGGGCATCATCCTCTCGCTCTCACGCGGGGCATGGTTCGGTGTGGCGGCGGGGATGCTCGTGATGATGTTCCTTGCCGGGCGGCGGTGGGCGATTGCGGCGCTGGTCGCGACCGTGCTGCTGGTCATTACGCTCGCGCTCGGTGGGTCAGGCGTACTGCCGAAGACGATCCAGCAGCGGATCGGTAGTGTCGGCAGCAGCCTCATCAGGATCGATTATTATACGGTGCCAATCACGGACGCCAACTTCGCGGTCAAGGAGCGGATGGCGTACTGGTTCGGCGGTATCCACATGGCCGAGGACCATCCCTGGCAGGGCGTCGGCCTCGGCAACTACGGCGCGGAGTACGACGCGAAGTACTTCACCTCACCCTTCATGAAATCGCAAGTCCACGCGCATAACTACTATATCCACATCACGGCGGAGACCGGCGTGATCGGGTTGGCAGCGTACCTGCTGCTGATCGGCGGCGTCCTCGCGACAGGCATTGGCGCGGTACGGCGGACGGCGAATGATCCGTTCGCCCGCGCCCTCGCGCTCGGTGGCGTCGGCATCATTGTCGCCGTGGCCATCCACAATCTCTTCGAGGACTTGCACGTCCTCAGCCTCGGCGTCCATCTCAGTGCGGTCTGGGCGCTGCTCGCCTCAATCCGCGCATGGAACGATACTCCAAGCCTTGCATCTGAGCAGCGGCTATCATATCATTTGGGCTAATTGGTCAGATTGGACAAAGAATGGCGAGGTGTCACCTGTGCCCGCAACGCCGATGATGGACGAAATTCAGTTCGCGCGCGCGAAGTCGCGTCTCTCGGAGATCATGGATGACGTTGTTCATCGGGAGCACCCGAAAGTTGTGCGCCGCGAGCGAGGCGGGAATGAAGAGATGTATCTTCTTCCGCGCGAAGTCCTCGACGCAGTGATCGGTGCCGCCCACGTCACGGTAGATTATCTTCCCGATGAGGAAGGGATCGGCCTGTGGGTGAACGATCTCGAAATCGGCGCGCATGGCGCGGATGTGGAAGAAGCGCGGCAAAATCTCATGTGTGCGGTACGGTCGTATGTTGCGAACTTCCTCGGGGAACTGCCAGTCTATCTGACGTGGCCCGATCGCGCGCGACTTGTGCCACAGGTGCTCCGTCTCGCGGTCGCCCGCAGCGACGACGAGTTGGCGCGGCTTCTGTTCGACCCGGCCATATCGTAATATGCCGGGGCGGCGTCCGACGTGGGCGCAGGTGCGACGGTTCCGCGAGAAGCAGGGGTTCCGCCCGTCCACGACGGATCACGATTTCTACGACACACCCTCCTCCCCGATGGCAGCACGGCAGGGACGAAGATTTCCTTCAACCGTGCGGAAACGGAACCGGTCTCGCCATCCCTCTGGCCGCGTGTCTGGAAGCGACAATTACGGCTCCGCTCGGAGGGTGACTTCTGGTGAGGACTCGATGGCGCACCCATCGAGTACGATATTCCGCGCGTCATCGAACCCCCTCAGCCCTTGCCTGATTACCTCGCACGTCACCTGCATGAGGATCGCCAATTATTGGAGGATGCAATCGCAGCGACACCGCGCGAGGAGGCACAGCGGCTCCTCAACGCGTGGTACAGCCGCGATCGCGGTGGCTGAGTGAGTCGCAAATATACACTTAATCACCCGGTAGGTACATCGCGTAGCCGCCGGTGACGAGGAGCGTCTGGCCGGTGGTGTACGCGCTCTCCGGCAGACAGAAGAAGCGCACGGCGGCGGCGATGTCCTCCGCCGTGCCGACACGCCCCATCGGAATCCACTGTTCGGCCTGCGCGCGCCATCGCTCCTCGTCGCGCGGCGCGCCGGGCCGCTCGGCCATATTGCCGGGGGCGACGCAGTTGACGGCGATGCCGTACGGACCGAGTTCGTAGGCCATGTTGCGCGTCGTCGCCTCGATCGCTGCCTTCGCCGCATTGTAGACGAGCCGTTCCCGGTGGTTGGAGTGCGCGCCAATCGTGGAGATATTGACGATCCGACCACGGATGCCGCGCGCGATCATCTGGCGCGCCGCGTGCTGGCTGAGGACGAACGTCGCCCGCCAGTTCACATGCATCGTCCATTCCGTGCCCGCATCGGAGACGTCCCAGAAGTTGCCCCGGCTCCCGCGCGAGCCGCCCGCGTTGTTGATGAGGATGTCCAAGTGCGGCGTCCGTGCCAGCACTTCGCTCGCGAGCCGGTGCATCTCCTCGACGCGCGAGAGGTCCGCCGCCATCCCCCATGCCTCGACGCCGTGCTGCCGCATGATCGCGACGGCCGGTTCGATCAACTCTTCCTCCATACCATGAACGACGATGTTCGCACCTTCGGCGGCGAGCCATGCCGCTGTCGTTTGCCCCAGACCCTTTGTGCTCCCCGTGACGAGCGCC
The DNA here is from genome assembly GCA_050999735.1 of Thermomicrobiales bacterium. Taxonomy (GTDB): domain Bacteria; phylum Chloroflexota; class Chloroflexia; order Thermomicrobiales; family JALYUS01; genus JALYUS01. Next base: position 7,903 of record JBPCPB010000428.1, read on the forward strand.
CATTTCCCCGCTAATTTGCCCTCGGATGTCATCGTCGCCATCATTCCTCCTTCACACGCGGGATCGTTCCAGGTAGATCGGCCCGACGCATCTGATAGCATAGCCAGCCAGGGCGGCGCTTCACGCTCCACGATGAGGATACGCGATTCGGAGGGTAATCGGTGATGGCAGATGACGTGGCAGCAACGCACGATGCGGATGAGGAGACGAAGCCCGAATCGCACGCAGATTCGCCCCGGTTCGCCGCATACTTCAAGGTCCGACACTATGAAATGGACGCCCTCGGCCACGTCAACAACGCGATCTACCTGCATTATCTCGAACAGGCGGCCTACGAACATTCGGCGGCGGCCGGTTTCTCGGACGAGCGGACGCAGGCACTCGGTGGCATGTGGATCGTCCGGCGGCACGAGATCGAGTATCTCCGCCCCGCGACGGCGGGCGACGTACTGCAAGTCGTCACCTGGGCCGTGGAGTTCAAGGGCGCACGAGCCGTCCGCGACTACGCGATTTTCCGGTACGAAGGGCAATCAGGTAATCCGCACGCCCTCCCCGCCGACGGTTTCTTGCCGCCCACGCAGGAATTATCTGCCGATCCACTGGTGCGTGCCCAGACGTTGTGGGTGTGGGCAGATGTGCTCACTGCCCGCCCGCGCCGCATCCCCGCCGTCCTCTACCCCGCCTTCTTCGGTTAAGAAGCGGTGCGGCGCGAGCGGACGGCGGCCGCGAGTTCTTCGAGGACGGGGACGGTCATTTCCCAACCCATGCAGGCATCGGTGATGCTCTGGCCGTAGACCAGGCGCGACCGATCCACCAAATCCTGACGGCCATCCACGAGGAAACTCTCCATCATGATGCCGATGATACCCGTCTCACCCCCGGCGATCTGCGCGGCGACCGTGCGGGCGGCGAGCGGCTGGCGGCGGTAATCCTTCTCGCTGTTGCCGTGGCTCGTGTCAATCATCACGCATGGTCGAAGCCCCGCGTCGCGCAGGCTCGCCAGCGTCTTCTGGACATTCTCCGCGTCATAGTTGATGGCGCTTCGCCCACCACGCAGAATGACGTGGCAATCCGTGTTGCCGTAGGTTGCCACGATGCCCGCAAGTCCCTGCTCGGTGACGCCGAGGAAGCGGTGCGGATATGCGGCGGCGTGCAGGGCGTCAATCGCCATTTGCACCCCGCCGCCCGTCCCATTCTTGAAGCCGACGGGCATCGAGAGGCCCGATGCCAACTCGCGATGGACCTGGCTCTCCGTCGTGCGCGCGCCGATCGCGCCCCAGGTGACGACATCGGCGAAGAA
>JBPCPB010000433.1:0-7630 GCA_050999735.1 Thermomicrobiales bacterium
CGCGCATGCGCCGCGCGTTTCGCCCCCGGAATCGGGATAATCCGGTCGTCCTGACAAAGCAGCCAGTTCAGCGCGACTTGTGCGACGGTGCACTCGCGCGCCCGCGCAATGTCGCGCAGGATCGTCGCCATCGCGTGGATCGCGCGCAGTCGCTCGCCACGATAGGCGGGCAGGAAGCGGCGCGGCCCAGCGACGCGCGCCGGGGCGCCATCGTCGGCGGCATCCGCAAGTAGGCCGTGGGCGAGCGGACTATGCGCGATCAAGGCAACATCGAGTTCCTGGCAGGCGGCGAGCACGCCGTTCGTTTCCGGCTGCCGTGCGAGGATGTTGTACCGCACTTCATTCGCGGCGAGCGGGATGCCGTGCCGCGCGAGCCGGTGGTGGGCACGGCGCATCTGCGTTGCATTGAAGTTGCTCACGCCGACCGCGCGCACCTTCCCGGTCCGGACGGCCTCCGCCAGCACATCCATCATGGCTTCGATCCGCAGAAGGGTATCCGGCCAATGTACGAGGTAGAGATCGAGCGTTGGGATGCCGAGCCGCGCGCGCGTCCGATCCAACGCGGTATGGAGCGTGTGTGCGGAGAGCCGGTGCGGGTATGGCGTGAACTTACTGGCGATCACAATCGGGCAATCCACCTCGCGCGCCAGCGTCCCAAGCAATCGCTCCGCGCCGCCCCCGCCATACAATTCCGCCGTGTCAAAGAACGTCACGCCCGCATCGAGGCTCGCATGAAACGCCGCCGCGATCTCCGTGCGATCCGGCGCCCCGCCGTAGCCCCAGAATGGCGCGTCACCCCATGCCCATGTCCCGACACCGAGCGCCGACACGGTGATGCCGCTCGCGCCCAGCCGCCGTCGCTCGTCAACCATGGCCCTTCTCTCACCGACCGCCGTGGAAGCCGTTTGATGTCTCATGCCACGCGAAGCGTATCACATTCCACACGGCCAAGCCTTCTGTGTGAAAACAATTGGCGCGCAATCGTTCGTTCACCTCATTCGTTCACTTCACAATGCAAGGCCGAGCATTCGGCGTGAACGCGACTACATTATTCACAACCAAAATCGGCACATAGCGAACAATTTGACATGGTTCTCCGATCTGCGTACCATGCGCCGCTGGCACGGACGGTCAACATGACGTCCGTGCATGTTGGTAGCCGCCCACGCTGATGTGGCGCTATGTTGGTCTCGTAGGAGGATCGTCTGTTTTGCGGTTGTCACAATCATCGAGCATGGTAGTTCGCGCCACCGAGCAACGTCGCTCCCTGGCCTACCGGCTCATCACCCCCCTGTTTTTGCTTCTCTTCGTCGCGGTTCTGCCCCTCAGCGTCGTTCGGGCGAACGGTGACGGAAGGGCGACTTCCTTAGCGCCGCCCGCGCCGACGCAACCTCCACCCGCGCCACTCCCGACCGCGATGCCGTCTCCCGTCATACCGACTCCCATCATACCGACTCTGGTCGTACCGACCGTCCCGTCCGTGCCCGTGCAGGTGCGATCCATTGCGCCTACCCAGGCGCCGCCCGCCCCGCCCGTCAGCCCGACAGCCGGATTGACGCCGATCGGCGAAGGAGGCGCGGCCTTCTACTCACCCGGATACGACAATGGCGGCTGGGACGCGATCATCCGCACGCACATGCGCGGTGGGCAGGGAAGCCCCGATACTTTCCCCTATTCGCCACAGGAGTATTACTGCGTCCATCCCGATTTCGTCTTCGGCAATGTCCTGACCCTGCAAAACACGGACACCGGCAAGACGATCCGCTGCACTGTCGCGGACGCCGTCGCCCCGTCGGATCAGGGATACTGGCGCAGCCATTTCGTCATCGAGATCAGTTACAGCCTCTTCACCGCCCTCGGTCTTAACAACGGCAATCATGTTCGCGTCTGGGCGCTGACCTAACCCCCGGCCCCTTCCGTTCCTCGGCGTGGGAAGGGGGGCCTCCTCGCGACATCGAGGCGTTACCGCAACGCCCTGCTCTCATAGAGGCTCACTCCCCTTCCTCGCGGGAAGGGGCCGGGGGTTAGGTAAAAAGAAAGCCCCCGCTGGGGAGGCGGGGGCAAGGGGAGGGGAAGGGGAAGGAATAATCGTGTTAATCGCCAGCGGCGATGTCCATCGCCTCGAAGGCCGGGCGGGTCGAGAACCGGGCAAGTGTGCGGGGCGCGGCAACTGTTGAGAATCGCTCGGTCGCCCGCGTGGCGGGATAGGTGGTTCGAAGATCGCGGACCGTGTGCGTGCGAAGCGCGACAAGCGTGCCACCATATGCAAGCAACCCGGCGACGATCGTTCCCGGTATCACGTACAGCGTGCCGCTATTGACGAGATGGAACGCCATCCAACCACCAAGCGCGGTGACGAAGAGCGGGCCAAAGTGCGTCAGGCTATGCGTGTACCGTGCGTTCATCGCCATGCTCCCGATCCGAAAAGCCCCGGTGCCGATGCTGTACTCTACTAACGCTTCCTCGCATCCGTCCGAACGAATGTCACTTCAGTATTATGCAGAATCCGTGCCATGACTTTGCGGCGGAGCAAGGATCGTCTTCGTCCCCGAATACAATCCCGCAGCGGAGAGGCCGAGCGCGATACCCGCCCCCGCCGCCTCATACCAGAGATGCACGCGCGGCGCCACGGCGGCGGCTTGTGCCAGCAACCCGCATGCAAGCCCCAGCGCTACCGCCAGCACGGGCGCCCATCGCGTTGGCAATCCCGCTCGCTTCGCGCCTTCCACGAGCGCCACAATCACCCCACTCACGGGCAGCCCCGCGATCAACAGTTCCATGCCACACACTCCATTTCCTGTGCTATACTTGGCGAATAAACCGATCTATTCCCCCTTCCTTTTCGGGAAGGGGCCAGGGGGTTAGGTCATACCATGTTCAACTGGGGCCGTATCGTCGAGGAACAGATCCGCGACGCGCAGAAAAACGGCGAGTTTGATGATCTCGCCGGGCAAGGCCGACCGCTCGATGTTGACGACGAATTGACGGCGCTCGAGGGCGACCTCAAGATGGCGCACCATATCCTGAAGAATGCGGATGCGCTCCCTTTCTGGATCGAACTCGATAAGGAAATCCGCGCCCGGCAGGAGTATTGCAAGAATATCCTGGCGCAACTGCGCGCGGCTTCGACGCCAGCCCTCCGCCGCAAACTCGTCAATGATTACCGCGAGGAAGCGAAATCAATCAACGATCACATCCTGCACTTCAATTGCATCTGCCCCGCTCCGCACATCCTCGCCAAAGCGCCGATCAACGTGGAAGCGAACGTCGCTGCGCTCCTGAAGGACTAAGGGCAAAGGACTAAGGACTAAGTAAGGTTCGTTCCCCGCTTAGTCCTTTGCCCTTAGTCCTCGCTATGCGATCGCGGCGAGCGTGAGGGCGACGTTGGATTCGAGGAAGTGCGTGCCGTCGCCTTTACGCTCGGTCTCTTTCAGTTCCAGGACACGGACGGTGCGGGTTATGGCGGCGAGATCGGCGTCAATGTCCTGAAAGGTCACCGCCCGCCCGCTCTGCGCGAGGGAGCGGAGCGCCTGGAGCATCGTCTCGCCGGAACGTGCGTCCACCGAGCCGTCGCGCTTCACCAGTTTGTCCGTCACTTTCAGTTTCATCGTCCAGGTTTCGCGGTGGGGCGCGTCGGCAATCGTCCAGCCGGATGCCCAGATGCCATCTATCTGGAAGGCGGCGTACGCACTCGTCGGTGTCCACGTCACACGGACGAGCAGGCGTTGCGCCTCGATCCCTGCCGTGCCAAGCGCGACGATCTCCTGCTTGCCGGTCGCGCCCGCTACAACGGTGATCGTCCCCTGCGTCGCCCACGTCAGGCCGTCGTCGCTGCTCGTCTCGATAAGCAGCGTGCCGCCGGGGTTCGCCGGTGGCGGGCGCTGGCTCGGCTGCAATGCAAGCGACCAGTCAATCACCACCTCTGTCCATGTCTTGACGGTGTCGCCCTGGCCGCCGTCCAGCGGGCCGACCGTGACGCTGCCACTCGTCGCGGGGGTGGCGGAGAATCCGGCAACGGGCAGCGCCCAGCGCGAGACGATCGCAGCGCCCTGCGCGAACGCGAGCAAGTGACCATCACCGATGATGCCATTGCTCCCATAGAGATTTGCCCAGAGACGTGCCGTGCCGCGCGCCAGATTGAACCAGCGCACGCCATCATAGCAACTCAGTGTCGTGTCGCCCGTCGCGGTATCGGTCGTGGAAACACAGAGGATACCGCCCGCGACGCATCCGCCATTCGTCAGGCCGCGCGGCGCGCCCGGCACCGGCTCCAGCCGCACGCCGTCCCAGCGATGAACGCTCCCCGCATACCACGTATAGACCAGCCCTTCAAACTCCGCCAGCCACTTGAAATCGTCCGTGTTGCCACCACCGAGGCCGGTGTAGAGCGGACTGACCGTGCCACTCCATGTCGCGGGCGATCCTGTCCACTGCCCGGCCAGTTCCCAGAGCATGAAATTTGTCGCGATCAGCATCACGCCGCCGCCCGTTGCGCGTCCATGCCACGGCACGACCGCGCGCACCGCCGAATCGAGTTGCCATTGCGTCCATGTCGCGCCGCCGTCAATACTACCGCTGATCGTCGTCGGATCGTTCCCCTTGGCGCGCCAGATACCCTGCGCGTATTGCCAGATCACCGCCGCCTGCACCGCCGGGGTATTGCCGATTGCGCCCGATCCGGCGTAGTTGCTCATCGTCGTCGCGGGCGGCGCGCAGGCCATGTACAGGTAATTATTGATGACCGCCATACTCGTAATCACCCCTGCCGCCGCGCCGATAGCGGTGATGCCGCTCCAATTCCCGCCGACCCGCGCAACCTTGTAAAGGAACTGCGCCTGCGAAAAGTAGACCTCACCGCCGTAGATGATCGCTTGCGAGTTCGCATCGAAGGGGTTGACGCCCCCAAGCGTCGGCGCCGTCTCGCCCGCCGCGAGGATCAGCCGCCCCGGTTCGTCGCCGAGACCGAACGGGATCGGTCGAAGCCCAACGGTCGTCCAGCGCGCCGCGTCCCGATCCACGACAACGGGCAGACGCCGCGACGCCGCGTACGCCTGCGCGAACGACGGGACGCCCGCCCGTACCGGCGCGACCGTCGCGCCCGCGACCGCATACGCATAACTGCCGGGGACGATCATGTACCCCGCCCCATCAAGGATGATGTCGTGCGTTTGTGGCATTGTCGGCTCCTTTCGTCGAAATAACAAAGTCAGAACATATGCGGTTGAAGGTGTATCCCTGATGGACGGGTGCCCTCTGGGCAGATTCAGCCTGCTCCACCAGACCCTTTCCTGTTGACCTGCGTACTCCTTGCTCAGTACAATGGCGCCTGTCGAAACAATAATTCACACAATCAAGGAGGGAAGGCATGACCGAGCGGCAGCACACGGAGAACGATGCCCCGGAGCAGAGCACGACGCACCGGGCGATGAAGCGGCGAGGACTGATCGCGGGAGCGGCGGCGTTGGTCGCGGGGATGGTGGCGAAGCAGAGCGCGCAACCCGTCGCGGCGGACAACCAAGTCTGGCAAATGCCGTATAACTCCGGCGTCCAAAACACCTCCATACCCCTCATGAATCTCAACAACACGGGAATCGGCGACGGCCTCGTCGTCACGACCATCGGCAGCGGCATCTACGCGAGTAGTAACGGCGCCTATGGCGTCTACGGCAACACCAATGCTCCCACCGGCAGCAGCAATGCCGGTGTGTCCGGGATAGGCAACGGCACCGGCACCTATGGCGTGGCCGGTGATGGGTTTGGTTCCGGCTACGGGGTGTACGGTTCCAATGGGGTGATCGGCGTCTACGGCATCCCGGTGCGCGGCACCGGCTTCTATGGCGTGCGGGGCGATGCGGGCGCTCCCGTCGGGTCCGCCGGGTTGCTTGGCTTCTCCAACACCGCCAACGGCACCGCCTTCGGCTCAGTCGTCGTTGCCCCCGCCACCCTCGCCGGTTTCTTCAATGGCGAGGTGCATGTCCACGGTGGCGCCTTCGTCGTGGACGACATGACGATGAAGCACGGCACGATCCCCCATCCCGACGGCACCAAGCGCCTGATGTACTCGATGGAGGCCCCCGAATCGTGGACGGAAGACTTCGGGACCGGGCAACTCGCCGGTGGCAAGGCGACTGTCGCGCTCGACCCCGACTTCGCGGCGGTCATTCATGCCGACACCTATCACGTCTTCCTCACCCCCGAAACGGATACCAGGGGACTCTACATCGTGGCGAAGGGTGCGACCGGATTCACGGTGCGCGAGCAGCAGGGAGGCACGAGCACCGGAGCCTTCAGTTGGCGGGTGGTGGCGAAGCCGAACGTCGGGCGGCAGGTCGAGCGGATGCCGGAATATCACCTGCCGTTTGATCCGGTGCAGTTTACGAAGACGGTGATGGAACAGACCGTGAAGGGCGCCCCGCCGCCAACGTCGAAGAAGAAACCGTAACGGTGCATCTGTAGCATGGATCGCTCCTTTCAACGAAGTAACGAGGAGCGAGTAACGAGATGTAGCGCGCTCCTCTGCGTACGGGCGATGCTTGAATCGCCCTCTCGCAGCGGCAGGATGTTTCGGCAGAGGCCCGGATGCTCCGGGGAGGGCGATTCAAGCATCGCCCGTACGAAATGATACCTTTCGAGGCGGCACGACATCTCTTTCGCGTAAGAGCATTACTCGCTACTGAAGAGCCTGCACCGTCCGGTTGACAACGTGATCGCGGCGCATCCAGAGGGCGGTTGTGTAGCGCAGACCGTAGCCGTTATCCTCCCTTGCGTCGGCCCATGCGCCGGGCGCGCCGCGCTTGATCGCGTCCGTGTGGGCGCTCCGCACGAGCCGGTCGCAGGCATAGAGCACCGGCAGCTCGATATCCACATCCGGGATCGTCACTGCCGTGACATCATCATTCGGAAGCGCGTGCCAGACGGAGTAATAGACCGTGATCGCCCGCCCCGCCGCCAATGCATAGCGGAAGTTCACCGATCCATCCCAAAAGGCCCACGCTTGCCCATGCGTCGCGGCGGCCCCGTACGGCGTCACGGGCTGAACGATGGTTTGGGAGATTTGATTGCGGAAGGCGGGTTCGTAGAGGGTTGCTTGATCGGGCACGGCCGGCACCGTCACCCCATCCACGACGACCGCCGATACCGCGAGCGTCGTCGCACCAAGAAGCAGCGCGGTCTGGTTCGCGCCGCTGGTAAAAATGGCGATCGTGGCGTTCGGGAAATATTGCGAGTATGCCTCGAATGCCGCCTGCAAATCGTCATTCAGTTGCGTGTCGCTCCAGAGCGGCGGGGAGCCGGTGTCCTGCAATTCTCGCCGCACCAGATTGCGCATATCAAGGCGTGTGTATGCCACGGAGCGCTCCTTTCAGTCGCGCGAAGTCGGCAGTCGGCAGTCGTCAGTAGCCAGAAAAATGCGGATAGAATGTCCGCTTTCAACTGCCGACTGCCGACTGCCGACTGTCCACTGGAAGAATTGGCGCCCAGACGGCGCAGAAGGCGAAATCGTCGAGAGTGTACGGGCCGAGATCGAGCGCGTGATGCTGGAGAAGAAGCCGGAGGGCAAGTTCCGCGCGCCGTTGGACGATCGCCCCCCAGATCAGCCGCTTCCGTCGTCTTCTGGACGACCGGCTGCAAC
>JBPCPB010000086.1:0-22089 GCA_050999735.1 Thermomicrobiales bacterium
GCCGTTTTGCCTCGGCGCTGTCCATGCATCGCTTCGCCCATTATTGTCTGCCCATGTTGATCTTCGACTATCGCCATCACTGTCCGCCCTTCTCAGTCCTCAGTCCTCAGTCCTCAGTCCTTCGTCGTTACCATTCCGCTCCCGGCTCCGCGCGGTAGACCATCGTGAACTCGTTCCAGAGCCAGCGGAAATCATCGGAATGCGCGGTGCGCCCGCTGTCCATCATGATCGGGAAGGTCGGCGCGTAGCGGCCGCCACCCGCCTCGCGGAACGGAAACGGTAAGCCGAGCGATTGCATCAGCGGCGCGACCGCGCCAAGCCATTGCTGCTGCATTACCATCAGCGGTTCGGGCAAGATGCCCGCGTTTAGCAGTTCCTCTTCGTCATCGAGTGGCGTGAAGATCGTCAGCGCGTCCGGCCAGAGCGTTTCCAGTGCGGCGGAGAGCCGTTGATGCGCCTCGCCGCCCGCCTCCGCGAGCCGCTTCACCCACGCCTCCATGTGCATGCGGTGGTACGTTTCCTCGCGCCGGATTTTGCTCACGATTCCCGCGAGCGGCGCATACGATGATTTCGCCAGTACGGTGAGGCGGGTGGCGTCCGCCGTGTCGTACAGGAAGCGACGGGCGATGCTGAATGCCCAGTCCCTGCGCGGATGATCCATCAGGCGCGCGTGCCGGTACTCCTCCGGCGGGCGGCCGTAGGCAATGTGGTCAGCGGTATCGTGGGTTAATTCAGCAAGGATTTCGTAGAGGACGCGCGCATGCCCGATCTCGTCCTGCGCGAGCGATGAGAAGGCAACATCCTCCTCCAGCATCGGCGCGATGCCCGTCCACTCTGAATCCCAGAAACCGAGCACGAACTCGTCATCGGCGAGCGTGAGGAGCAATTCCGCGAGAGCCGTTTGCGTGGCGGGTGAGGGGGCGATTCGCGATTCGTCCCGACGAGTTATGGCGCTCATGGCAACCCTCCGCGAACACGGGCGGCGTCGAGTTTGTCCTTGATGACGTAGCCGGCGGGCTTCTTGAAGGAGCGGTCGAGCGGCGGCTGAAGCAAATCGAGGTCGTCCACCTGCTCGATCGCGGCGCGCGGCACGACCCAGAGGCGGATGCTCTCCTGCCGTCGGCTATAAAACTCCCGCGCGTAATGCGTCGCCAATTCCCGATCCGGCGCGAGGACATTGCCCGCATGCCGCATCGGTTCCCCTTCCCGTTCCTGTCGAAACACCTCATATACTTCCATCACAGTACCCCCGCCGAAGAATCAAGCGCAGAGGACACAGAGAACGCAGAGAGCACAGAGAGAAACGGAAGGACGAGGAGAAGGAAAGATGTACGTGACGTTCCCAATTTCTTTGTCTCTTCTTTCTCTGTGTCCTCTGTGTCCTCTGCGATCTCTGCGCTCAATCCGGTTCCCTTATGCGGCCGCGCGGGGGGCGGCGAGGATCGCGTCGCGGACCCACTGCGTCTGATCATAGTTGATCTGGCGGAAGGCGAGACGTTCCTGGGACATCGGGCCATGGCCGGTGACGACGGCGAAGAGTTCCTGCCAGTCCGGTTCGGTAAAGAGCCAGCGGCTCGCCGCCGCGTCGTACCGGAGCGCGGGATCGGGCAACGTCAGGCCAAGTTCCAGGATGCGTGGGACGTAAATGCCGAGGAATTCCTGCCGCAGCTCGTCGTTCGACTTGTTCTTGATGCGCCAGGCGAGATCGCGGTCCTTCGTCGGGTCGGTCGGCGGGCCGTGCATCTGCATTAGCGGCCCCCACCAGCGATCTAATGCCTCTTGCACCATCGCGCGCTGCGTCGCGGTGCCGTTGAGGAGTGAGAGGAGCACATCGCGCCCGTGGATAATATGAACGGACTCCTCCCAGCAAATCTTCTTCATCGTCCGGGCATACGGCGCGTACGACGATTCGCGCAATGCCTGCTGCGCGACGATCGCGGCGGCGTCCACGAGCCAGGCGATCACGCCAACATCCGCCCATGTCTTCGTCGGGTAGTGGAAGACGTTGTGGAACTTCGTCTTGCCCGCGAGCAGATCATCCAGCATCGCCTCGCGCGATTTGCCGAGGTCTTCCGCAACGCGATAGAGGAGTTGCGCGTGGCCAACCTCGTCCTGCACCTTCGCAGTGAGGGCAAGTTTGCGCTTCAAGGACGGCGCGCGCATGATCCACTCACGCTCCGGCAGGACGCCCATCAACTCGCTGTTCGCATGCATCTCGACGAACTTCAGTACTGCCTTGCGGTATCCGTCCGGCATCCAGTCGCCCGGCTCGACCTTGCCGCCACCAGCGACATGCGCATTGAAGGCATCCAATCGTTCCTGTTCAGTCATGGCACATCCCTCCGATCGAGAGTTTCATCCGGTTGCGGCGCATCAAGGCCGTGCAGGAAGAGGTCGGCGAAGGAATCGGCGATGGCGTCCGGCGTCAGTCTCCCATCGGGCCGGTACCACTGCGCGATACCGTTCAGGCCGGAGAGGATGCCGAGGCCGGCCATCTTCGGATCGGCGCGGCGGAACTCACCATTGCACATCCCCTCGGCAATCACGGCGCGGAAATACGCTTCGTAGGCATCGCGCTGGCGACCGATGGCGATCCGCCGCTCCGCGCCAAGAAAACGCCACTCGTGCAGAAAGACGGTCGCGTGCTCGATGTCATCCGTGATGACGCGCACATGTGCGCGCGCCATCCCCCGCAATCGCTCGGCGGCAGATTCCGTGCCATTGGCGATGGGGCGCACTGCCGTGTGGAACCGCTCCGCCGCGCGGCTGACGATCGTCCAGAGCACGTCTTCCTTCGAGGAAATATGGGCGTAGAGACTGCCGCCCTGCAAATCGAGGGCGCGCGCGATGTCCCGCACGCTCGTCGCGCTGTAGCCACGCTCGCTGAAGAGCGTACTCGCCACATCCTCAATTTGTCGCTTCCGGCTATCCATCGGTCTTCACTCGCAAACGAACGCTTGTTAGGCTCTGTAACGTGAGTATGCCATCGCATCGCGCATGTGTCAACGTTGTGCAGAAATGCACGATGTTGGCGTCGGGCGGAGCGCCGAAGGAGATCGGGAATATCGAGCCAGTCGAAACGCCGGCCCGCGATCAACGTTGCTTCGTCCACGACCGGGCCGCGACTGGTGTTGACGAGGATCACGTCCGGCTTTATCAGCGCGAACTCCGTCGCGCCGATCAGATGGCACGTCTCGTCAGTGGGCAGCGTGTGGGGAGGAAGCATAGGTACAGACGATCCGTTACAGTTTCCCGACGTGCAAGTCTTCCAGAAGGTACTGACGGTTGATACGTAACTTTTCCTCGGCGGTGCCCTCGCCCTCCTGCGGGCGCGGCGGGTCAAGATCGAGCGTAATCCAGTAACGATAGCCGCGCTCCCGCACGAGCTGCCAGACGGCGGGCAGATCCACCCCGCCCGTGCCGAGGTCTTTATAGAGGATTTTCTCGTCGTGCATCGCGCGGGTCGGCGTCGGGCCGGTGTAGCCGCGGTACCGCGCCTCGGTATCTTTCCAGTGCAGCGCGGCAATGCGGTCGTAATGATCCGTCAGGAACTCCATCGGGTCACCACCGCCGAGGAGGATATGCGCGGTATCGAGCGTGAGCGAGACGTAGTCCGGGTCGGTCAGTTCGAGCAGCGTGCGGACCTCCTCCGGGCGCTCGACCGGCCCCCAGATGTGCGGATGCGGCGCGAGGCGGATGCCGAACGCTGCCGTGCGCCGCCCCAGTTCGTTGAGCGTATCCGCGATGGCATGGAGATCGGCCGCGCTTGGCCCGTGCGGCGGGCGGCTGCCCATGTTGATCTTGAAGTGTTGGCAGCCGAAGACGGTGAGGAAATCGCGCGCGAATGCGACGTGATCGTCAATCGTCCGCTGGCGCATCGCCGGATCAATGAAATCGGTCGCCTGCCCCGGCCCGCCGTTGGAGCACGTCGCCATCGCGACGCCGTGCCGGTCGAGCAGGTCCTTGAGCATCTGGGGTTGCTCGACGTACGGCATCACCATCCCTCGATACGGCTCGATGCCGGGAAAGCCGAGCGCGGCGACCAGTGCGACATGCTCCGGTTCGAGATTGCCGAAGACACCCGATCCCACGGCGAAATGGACGCCATCAGGCAGCGATGGCAACGGTAACGGTGAGAGACGATCCTCTGACATCGGCGCACTCCTCATATGATGCCCTTCATTCTCCGGTAAACTGCGGCTGCCGCTGCTCGCGGAAGGCGGCGATTCCTTCCCGATGATCGTGAGTGCGGGACGCAATTTCCTGAAGATCCGCCTCATAGTCGAGCACGGCATCCAACTGCGGCATGACCGCGCGGTTGAAGGCACGCTTCGTCAGGCCAATCGCGCGGGCAGGTAGCGCGGCGAGGCGGGCCGCGAGTGCGTGCGTCCGCTCCATCAACTGGTCGGCAGGCACGACGTGGTTGACGAGGCCGAGCCGGTGCGCCTCAGTTGCGTCAATGCGGTCGCCGGTAAAGGCCAGTTCCGCCGCCTTCGCGTAGCCGATGAGCATGGGCAGGAAGAGCGTGCCGCCGCTATCGGGCACGAACCCGATCCGGACGAATCCCGGCATGAACCACGCCGCCTCGCTCGCCATGCGCACATCGCAGGCAAGCGCGAAACTCATGCCCGCGCCCGCCGCGACGCCATTGAGCGCCGCGATCACTGGCTTCTCGATCGCGCGGATGCCTTTAACGATGACATTGTAGTGCTGCCGCACCCCGTCGGCGACCGAGTAATGCGCGTCGCGCTGGCTGGCGGCGGTCAGGTCCAACCCGGAGCAGAATCCGCGCCCGGCGCCGGTCAGTACGAGGCAGCGCACCGCCGCATCCCGCTCGGCGACGCGCAGGACGTCCCGCAGATCATCGAGCATTTGCGGCGTCAGGGCGTTCAACACCTCCGGCCGATTCAGCGTGATCGTCAGGACCCCATTGGCCGTCTCCGTGAGCAGCGTCTGATACTCCAACGTCCACTTCTCCTATTCGACCTAACCCCCGCCCCTTCCCTAAAAGGAAGGGGTGACTCAATCGGAATACCGTGTCCTTTCTCATAGCGCTCTACTTTTGTGGAGGCTCGCTCCCCTTCCTCGTAGGGAAGGGGCGGGGGTTAGGTTCTTCCGCATCCTGCTCATTTTCCGTCGGTGACGTACCACTGGTGCGCGTTGAAGTTCGTGTTCACCGCGTTCGGCACGAGATTCTTCACGCGCTTGTTCATCGCGCCGATGCCCTTGACGAAGTGGGAGACGAAGCCGGGCACGTCCGCGACGATCAGGTTCTGCGCCTGCACGTAGATCGCCTTGCGCTGCTCGATGTCGAGCGTTCGGATGCCCTGCATGAGCAGATCGTCCACCTTCGGATTGTTGTAGCCATAGTAGTTCGCCCCCGGCCCGTGCTGATTCGACGCCCAATAGCGCGTCTGGTCCGGCTCCGGCGTGGTGGTCAGGCCGAAAAAGAACATGTCGTAATCGAACGATTTCGACGCGCGGTTGACGACGAGCGTCGGCTCCTCCAACTGCAACTTCATCTCGACGCCGATATTCTTCCATGCGTCCTGCACCACCTGCATGTGGCTCGCGGAGGCGGGGTCGCCGCTGACGGTATAGAGGGTGAACGAGAGCCGCTTGCCGTCCTTCGCGCGGACGCCGTCCGTGCCCGCCTTCCAACCATTCCCGTCGAGCAGTTGCACCGCTTTCTTCGGGTCATACTCGTATTTCGTCGTGATCTTGTCCGGCTGATATGCCCAGGTGACCGGCGATTCCGTACCGACGGCGACCGTCGCGTAGCCGCTGTAGATTTTTTGCGCGATTGCCTGGCGATCAATGGCGTAGCAGAGCGCCTGCCGCACGTTGACATCCTGGAAGATCGCCGGTCCCTTCGCCGGGTCAACATTGTAGCCCTGAATGAGCATCGTGAAGGTATCGTAGTCCACGACCGTGAGGTTCGCCTGCTTCTTCGCATCGTCCGCGAAATCCTGGCTGATACTCGCGAAGTCGAGTTCGCCCGTCTTCAGTTGCTGCGCCGTCACGGCATTTTCCTTGACAACTTTGTAGACGTAGGCGTCGAGCGCGGGCGCGCCCCGATGGTAGTCCGGATTGGCGGTGAACTCGACGCGGTCACCGAGAAGCTGCTGCTTGAACTTGAATGGCCCGGTGCCGACCGGCTTACGCGTGCTGAACTCTCCCGTTTTGAACTCTTTCGGGGCGATGGAATCGAGGAGGTGTTTCGGCACGATGCCGTAGGACATGTCAATCGTCATGAAGGACGCGACGACATCCTTGAGCGTGAAGACGACGGTTTGCGGGTCCTTGACGGCGACGGAGGCGATGTTCTGGCTCAGGCTGGCCGCGCGGATCGAGCCGCTGTCCGAGTTCATGTAGAGTTCGTAGGCGAACTTCACGTCGTCGGCGGTGAAGGGCTGCCCGTCGTGCCATTTGACGCCTTGCTTCAGCGTAAATGTGAAGGTCTTACTGTCCGGGGAAATCTCCCATTTGGTGGCGAGATTCGGCGTCGGTTGCAAGGTGTCCGGGTCGGGAAAGACGAGCGCGTCGTAGAGCAGCGACATCTGGCTGTTCGTGATGACGTTACTCTCCGTCACCGGGTTGAAGGCGGTGATGTCGCCGCCCGCCCGGACAAGGATCGTACCGCCCTTTTTGATCCCGGCCGTATCAATCTGCGCCTTGATCCTGCCGACCGGCGTGGCGCTACTCGCGGCAGGCGAACCCGCCGCCGCCGTGACCGCGGGCTGCACGGCGGGAGTGGCCGCAATTGTCGGCGCCGGAGCGCCTGTCGTCGGCGATGTCGCGCTCGGCGCCACGGTTGGCGCCGTCGCGGCGGCTGGCGTGGCCGCTTTCGTTGGCGCGGCGGTCGTGCTCGTCGCACTGCCGCCACTACCGCACGCCGCGAGAATCGCCGCTCCCGCTGTCGTTGCCGCCCCGATGAGAAACCGTCGCCTGCCCAGCATCGCCCGCTCCCCTTTCCTACACTCTCTCGCCGCCGCATGATACGGTAGCATATCGTGTCCCGCACGCGGCGACAAACCGTCAGGTATGGCAGCAAAAGGAGCGAGAACATGGGAGAGCGCACGCGCATTGAGAGTCGGCTGATCGTGGCGTACCAGGATGGCGCGCATCGCATCCTGGAGAACGGCTGCATCGTCATCGAGGGCAATGAGATTATCCATGTCGGCCGGACATTCGGTGGGCAGATAGACCGGAGCATTGACGCGCGCGATCAGATCATCACGCCCGGCTTCATTAATACCCATACGCACCTCAGCGAGTCGCCGCTCGACAAATCCTTCGTCGAGGATCGCGGGCGGCGCCAATTCGCGATGTCCGGCCTCGCTGAGATGCTGCCGGTTCGCAGCGCGGCGATTGACGAGGCGGCGCGCCACGCGGCGATTGATTACTCAATGGCCGAACTGATCCGCACGGGAACGACCACCGTGATGGAGATCGGCGGCCAGGGTGACTATACGGCGGATGCCGCCGCGCGCAGCGGCCTGCGCGCCTACATCGCGAACGGCTATCGGTCGGGGCGCTGGCTGACGCGCGATGGCAAGAGGATGGAGTACGAATGGGACGAAGAGGCGGGCAAGGCGGGGTTCAAGCGCGCCGTGGCGTTCATCGAGCGCGTCGAGGGCCGGGCGAACGGCCGCATCAAGGGCTTTCTCTCGCCCTCGCAGGTTGATACCTGCACGGAGGAACTGCTGCGCCTGAGCCGGGAGGCGTCCGACCGGATGCAGGTGCCACTCGCCCTGCACGTCAGCCAATCCGTTTTCGAGTTCGACGCGATCGTGCAGCGCCACGGGATGACACCCGTCGAGTGGTTGGAGTCCATCGAGTTCCTCAGTGAATGGAACAGCTTCGGCCATGTGATGTTCATCGCTGGGTACAGTTGGGTGCAGTACGGGGGCGATGATCTCGCGATCCTCGCGCGCTCCGGCGCGTCGGTGGCCCACAATGTCTGGGTCTTCGCGCGGCGCGGGATCGCGATGGAATCCTATCCGCGCTACGTGGACGCCGGGGTCAACATGTGCCTCGGCACCGACACCGCCCCGCAATCCATGATCGCGGGCCTGCGCTGGACCGCCGTGATCGGCAAGATCATGGCGCGCGATACGCAGAAGGCGACCGCTGACGATGTCTTCAACGCCGCCACCCTCAATGCCGCCAGGATGCTCCATCGCGAGGATCTCGGCAGGATCGCACCCGGCGCGAAGGCGGATTTGCTCTTCTGGCGAGCAGACTCGCTCTTCATGGCTCCGGTGCGCGACCCAATCAAGAACATTGTCTACAGCGCCGAGGCGGAGGACCTCCGGTCGGTGATGATTGACGGGCTGTGGGTAATGCGCGACGGCACGGTGGTCAATGTTGACGAACGCGCGGTCACGGCGCGGTTGCAGAGCGCCGGTGAACGCATGTGGGATCGGATCGGGCCCGGCGACTGGGCGCAACGAACGACCGAGGAACTGGCGCCGCAAACCTTCAGCCCCTTCAAGGAATAGCGCCGCGTTCGATGTGCGACAATCTGGTCCGAGGTCATTGAAGAACGGATGAGAGGAACCACCACATGCAGATCGAAGTCTTTCCGACCGGGCCGCTGCCGACCAATGCATATCTCGTCGCGGACGAGGAGACGAACGAGGCGTGGATCATTGACGCGCCGCCCGATTCCGCTGCGGCCGTACTCGCCGAGGCGAAGGCGCGCGGCTATACTGTCACGCTGCTCATCAACACGCACGGCCACTGGGACCACATCGCGGACAACGCCGCCATGCAGGCCGGGACAAACGCACCGCTCCTCATCCATGAGGCGGATGAGCCGATGATCCGCGAACCCCGGATGATGGGGGATTTCGTGCCGGACATCACGCCGACCAAGGCCGACCGCTATCTGAACGATGGCGACATGCTCCATCTCGGCCAGTACATCTTCACCGTCTGGCACACGCCGGGCCACTCGCCGGGCGGCGTCGTGCTCTACGAACCGACGACCAACACCTTGATCGGCGGCGACACCCTCTTCCCGAACGGCCACGGCCGCATTGACATCCCCGGTGCGGATCGCGCGGCTATGCACCGCTCCCTCGCTCGCCTCGCCACCCTGCCGCCGGAAACGACCGTCTATACCGGCCACGGCGATCCCACGACCATTGGCGCGGAACAGCGGTGGCTCTCGCAAATGGCGTAGGGGCGGTTCGAGCACCGCCCACGTTGCCGCGCCATGATCTTCCGGATGGACAGACTTCGGCTACCCCTGCGGGCGACATGCCCGGAAGAGGGTGTTGACGAGCGCATTGATGACCGAAGGGGGCGGAGCCAGGGCGAGGAGCGTCGTCGAAGAAACGCCGTATCCTCCTTCGGCATTCGTATTGAGGACGTAGATATTTCCGTTCCAGACAAACTGCTTGCCATCGAGGTCGAGCAGACTGCCATTCGGACAGAGCGGCGCCGCGAACGACATCACGACTGCTCCGTCTGACTGAATCGTCGCGATGACCTTCGCGGGATCAGCCTTCGGCAATCTCCTCGCGGCCGCTTCTGCATCGGCGGTCGCCACGCTTGGTATGAGAGTCGGGCGCGGCGTCACGGTCGGTTGTACGGCTTGCCAGTGCAACGATTGCGCAACCTTCACGGTTTCCGTCCGACCGAGATTCGTCTGGATCGTAACACGCGTGCCATAGGCGACCAGTGTGAGGATCGTGTCCCCTCCCTGCTGTTGGATCGTTGCGGGATTGCCGGAGATCATCAATCGCTCTCCAGCGGGCAGCATTTGCCCTGGTTTCGCCGATAGTTCGGTAATCTCCACCGAGCGATCATCCGATGGAGAGAAGTAGCGGAACCAGAGCGCTCCCCCACCCTCCGCTTCCGCGCTCAATCGCTGGACCATATCGAGGTCACGCGCCTGGCGCGATGGATTCGGCGCCGCGCTCCCAGCCGCGCCCGGCGAGGCGATTGAGCCATCGCCCGCACTACTGATTGCGGGCAGTTGCGGCACGCCGGGCTGCTGCGCAGGGACATAACTCGTCGCACGCTGTGTCAGCCCGGCGGGGATGTACCCAAGTGTGGCAACCCGGAAGGGCGGTGGTGGCTGCAGGATGAATTCCTTCCCATCGCCCGACATCGCGAAGCCGGTCCCCGACCCGTTCCCGGGCAATAGCCGCGCCAGTACGTCCCGCACCTGCGTGATGGCAGCGGCGGTAACGGCGATCCCGCTCATCATCACGAGGAGGAAGACAGCGGCGATCACGAATCCGCGCCGTACGCCTCCAGACGATCCGCGTTTGCTAACGTCAGCGGGCATCGTGCGTTCGGTCATACGCTCCTGAATCGTCGGCCAGAGATCCATTGTCGCGGGAATCTGCCGCGTGACGTGACTGGATAGCGCCTGTACGATCTCACGCTTTTCATTATCGGTTGCCATCATCCACCTTCTCCCGAATAGTATGTCTGAAGTGTCTGACGCAGCCGCTGGCGCGCGGCGTGGAGCCGCCATTTCACGGTGCCACGCGGGCAGCCGAGCGTCTTTCCGATTTCCCCATCGTCCATCTCGAGGTAATAACGGAGGATCAAGGCGGCACGTTGCTTGGGCGGCAGAGCGCGTACCGCTTCGAGGAGATGTTCTCGCATCTCCTGTGTCAGGCTCGCTTCTTCCGGCCCCGACAGCTGATCGCGCCATTGATCCAGCACGCCGATACCACCCGCGTGGACAAGCGTCCGTTGCGTCCGGCGTATCGCCTTGAGCGAGCCATTGATGACAATCCGGTAGAACCAGGGCGCGAACGGCCGGCGCGAGTCAAACTGGCTGATCCGCTCATAGACCGTCAGAAACGCCTCGGCGACGACATCCTCCGCCGTTTCTCGATCTCCCGTGATGGCGAACGATGTCCGGACGGCACGCAACTGGTGCAGCCGCACCAATGCCTCCAGGCCACCAATATCGCCGCGTTGGAGAGCGGCAATCGCTTCCCGTTCCTCGTCGCACATACCTTCCCCGCTCCTCTTCCCGATGCACCGACGCGGTCACGTCTGCATCTACTATCCACGGAGGAGCCAAACGGTTTGATTGAGGAGTGCGGTGGGGCGGAGCCTCACTTCTTCTTGCGGTTCTGTCTGCGGGACTTATCCGCCATTTTCTTCTTGTTCTTCGCCTTCTTCTCGGCAGTGCGGCGGCGGACGGTCCGATCCTCTTCCGCGATCACTCGCTCCAGAAGGTCGGGGAGATCGAAGCCAAGGGGGTTATACCGGGGTCGCGGCGTATCGCGCGCTGCCCGGACACCGAAGGAAATTTCGACATCCTCGAAGTCCCCCATCACGGCGAGATCGGCCGCAGCGGCGTCGTAGACCTGTTTGATCGTGGGTAATGCTTCGACCGCTTCGAGATCGAGCAACATTGTGGAAACCAGCGCGTTGAAGCTGGGATCGTTCTCCGCGTACGCGGCGAGACCTTCGGCGAGGACGGCGACGGCCTCCCCCCGCGTCTCGGGATGCATCCGACCGATGACAGCAATCGCGTTGCCGGCCGTCACACGCGCGTACATCTTATGCGACGGATCGTGGAAGAAGGTCGCGAGCGCGGGGAGGGCCGCCGGGCCAATCATCCCGAAGACGTACGGCGTCTCCTCATTCCAGTAATCCCAGTCCTCCAGTTCGTCCAGCAGGCTGACGAGCGGCTCAATCGCCTCAGGCGCCCGGAGTTGGCCGATGGCCCGCCACGCATGGAGCGACGCCCAGACTTCGGGCGAGTCTGGATCGTTGTTGTCGAGCGATTCATCGGTAATCATGGCGAGCAAATCCGGTAGATGTTCCGGTCGGATACCGAATTGCAGATAATCGGGCCAATCGTTGCTCCGATAGGGTTCCGGCTCGGCCTCGCTGTTCTGGATCGCCTCCATCTGCGCCCGCATCTCCTCCAATGAGGGCATTGGCTCGGTCGCGGGCGGCGGTTGCGACCGACGCTCGCTGCCAATGCTGAGGAGCGCGGCGACCGGCGGCGGATATTTCGCGTCGAGCATGATCGTCTCCTCTCAACGTCTCAACGTCTTGCCAATGACGAACCGCATTGTATCGCACGCCGAAACTCCCCCTTCTCTGGCGGGGAAGAGGGCCGGAGGATCAGGGTTATCCCAAGACGACGCGCTGGTATCGCTTCTTCCCGGCACGTAGGAGCAGGCCATCTGCTGGGATGTCCGCCGCCGTCAGCGTGCGGTCCATGTCGTCAACGCGCTCGCCGCCGATGGACGCGCCGCCCTGCGCCGCCAGTCGCCTCGCGTCGCCCCGGCCCGTCGCAAGGCCCGCCCGCGTGAAGAGATCGGCGACCGAAATGCCTGCGGCGAGATCCGCCATCGGGATGACGGTCGTCGGGGCGGTGTCCAGCCCACCCGCGCCGGAGAAGAGCGCGCGGGAGGCCGCCTGCGCCTCGCGCGCCGCCGCCTCGCCGTGCGTCAGTTTCGTCGCCTCGAAGGCGAGCGTCTCCTTCGCCGGCCGCAGTTCCGCACCCTCAAGGCTCGTGAGCCGCCGTATCTCGTCCATCGGCAGGAAGGTAAAGAAAGCGAGGAACCGCTCGACCAGCACGTCTTCGACATTGATCCAGAACTGGTAGTAGTCGTACGTGCTCATGTACGCGGGGTTGAGCGAGAGGGCATTGCCGGTGGACTTGCCCATCTTCTGTCCGGCGGCGTCGGTGATCAGTGGTGTCGTCAGCACGAACGCCGCACCGCCATCCGCCTTGCGAATGAGGTCCATCCCGCCGAGGCAGTTGCTCCACTGGTCGACGCCGCCGATCTGCAAGATGCAGCCATCCTCCCGGTACATATGAAGGAAGTCGTACGACTGCAAGAGCAGGTAGTTGAACTCCAGGAAGGACAACCCCGTCGCCAGCCGCGTCTTGTACCCCTCCATCGCCAGCATTTGATTGACGGAGAAATGCCGCCCGATGTCCCGCAGGAAGTCACTGTAGTTGAGTTTCGTCAGCCATGCCGCATTGTCGAGCATGATCGCCCGGCCCGCGGAGAAGTCGAGGTAGTGGCTCAGTTGCCCCTTGATCTTCGCGGCGTTGGCGGCGATTACGTCCTTCGTCATGATCGCCCGCCCGGTCGCCCGCCCGGTCGGATCGCCAATCATCACCGTGCCGCCGCCGACGAGTGCGATCGGCCGATGCCCATGCTGCTGGAAGTGCGCGAGGGCCATGATCTGCACGAGATGGCCGATGTGCAGGCTGTCCGAAGTCGGATCGAAGCCGCAGTAGAGCGTGATCGGCTTTTCCGCCGCCCGCCGCAATCCCGCCAGGTTCGATACCTGATTGATAAGTCCCCGCTCGGAGAGCGTATCCAGCACGTTCGTCTTCGTCGTTACCACGGTCATCGCAATTCCTCCTTTGGGGAACCTCACCCCCGCACAAACAAAAACGCCGCCCCGAGAAGGGCGACGGATCGTCGCGGTACCACCTTCGTGCGCGGGCGCGTCACCACGCTCGCCTCAGCGCCTGCCAACACAGGCACGGCCCGGTACCGGGGGCAACCGACCGACGATTCTCCGGCAGTGTGCCGGACCGAAGAGGTAATTCACGAAGGTCATGTCCACAGGCTCACACCGACCGCCTGCTCGCTGAATGGACGGGAGACCCCGCTACTGCATTCTCCGGCGTCGTTGGGGTCCGATTATGTACCAAAACCGGCCCGCATGCAAGAGCGGATAGCGCGGAAATCGTCTCTCGTGGCAATAACCAGAAAAGCCGCAACCAAAAGGGATACCTGTTCGTTCTTTAGAGCGAACCATCGCGCGTTTAGCGCATCCCTGTCTCATAGACGCACGATCCTGTACGAACACTCAATCTCTGTCGCGATTATGCCGCACCGCCGCCCGCTGAGGCGGCCACGAAGGAGTACACGCATGGACGGGTCCCGGGGGCTTCGCTCGTTCCTCCGTTTGCTGGTTGGCCTGGCCGTCGTCGCCGCGCTGCTGCCCGCCGCGTTCACGGCGAGCGCCGCTCCACCGCCCCTCTATGCCCGCCCGACGGGGCACACGATTCCTGCCGCCTTCCGCCCGTTGTGGGAGCAAACCGGCGGCGCGGATGGCCTCGGCTGGCCATTGAACGAAGCGACGATCACGAACGGCGTCACCGAGCAATGGTACGCGGTGGGCCGCATCTTCCAGCGCGGAACGAGTGCGCCGGAACTCGCCGCCGTTGGCAGAGAGGTGGCGCAATCCCATTCGTTGCTCACGACTGATGCCTTTAAGGCGCGGGCGAAAACGCTCGGCCCCGCGCCCGCCAACTCGACCTATGTCGCAACGACAGGCCACTGGGTCACCAATGGCTTTAATACGTTCTGGGCGCAGAAAAAGGCGCTCCTCGGCGACCCGATCTCGGAGGAACTAACCGAGGACGGCGCGACCGCGCAGTATTTCCTCTACGGTCGGTTGGAACTCGATCCCGCCGCCAACAATGTCGCCCGGATTACCCAACTCGGCATCCTCGGGCATGGTCCCGCCGATCCGAGCGTTGACGCGCCGTCCGGTGCGGATCAGATCGGTGAGGCGCCGATCCGCGATATTCAGGGCGTCACGCCGCATCAGGGTCACTGGGTGCTCGTCAATCTCGCGCAGCAGCATTTGTGGGCATTCGACGGCAACACGCTCGTGCAGGACCTCGATGTCTCGACGGGGACCGATGCCCATCCGACGCCCGTGGGATCATACTGGGTTCAGCAGCGCTTCCTCTCGCAGGAGATGATCGGCCCCGGCTACGATTTGCCGAATGTGCCGTACGTCCAATATTTCGGGAACGACCAACTCTCGTGGGGAGAGGGCTACTCTCTCCACGGCACGTACTGGCACCACAACTGGGGCCATCAGATGTCGCACGGCTGCGTCAACCTGCCGACCGACTTCGCCGCCTTTCTGTGGGATTGGGCCAATGTCGGCACGCCCGTGGAGATCATCGCCGGGTGACCGCACCGATGCCGCAACGCTATCTCCACTGGGATACGTGCTACAACGCGCGCGATCTCGGCGGTCACGCGACCGATGATGGCGCGACGATCCGCTGGGGCGCGTTGGTGCGCGCGGATTCGGTCGGGCGACTGAATGCGCAGGGGCGCGCCGCGCTCGAAGCGTACGGCGTCCGCACGATCATTGACCTGCGCCTCCCCGTCGAGGTGCGCGATGAGCCAAGCCCCTTCACCGATCACGCCACGATCGCCACACACTACCTCCCGCTCGATCCCAACGACCGGCTGGTCAGCAAGGCCGTCATCGCGCATACGGAGACGGGGCTTTCCTATACGGCGGCGATGAATGCCGCCTATCTCTCGACGCATCAGACGCAGATCGCCGCCATCATGCGGGCGGTCGCGGACGCGCCGGACGGCGGGATCGTCATCCACTGCCACGCGGGACGGGATCGCACGGGCCTGATTGTCGCCTTGCTCCTCGGTATCGCCGGTGTGCCCGCCGCAACGATCAGCGCGGATTACGCCCTCAGTTTCTCAGCCCTTTCCGAGACGATGGACGCCACGCTCGCGCATATCGAAAGCGCGTATGGCGGCATCGCGCCATATCTACACGCTATCGGCGTGACCGAGGACGAAATCGCCCACCTCCGCCACCGCCTCCGCACCGATGAGCCGCCCGAACAGTAGCGCACATACTGTGGTTGCTTCTCTTCCCTTCGAGAGAAAGGGTGCGGGCGCCCTTCAGTCAGTATGAACCCACGGGATACGCAACGAAGTGTATCCATCACATGCCGCACTTTCCGCTATCTTGCAAAACATGCTACCAAGTGCTATGCTCTCAGTAGGATGCACTGCAAGGTAGTGGATATATGAGGTTCCGGTGGACAATCGCTCGACACAGTTACTCAAAGGAACGTTGGACATGTGCCTGCTTGCTCTGCTTGCTCGGCAGCCGTGCTATGGCTACGAAATAGTGCAGCAACTGGCACAACAAGGGCTGAGTCTGGTGAGCGAGGGCAGTATTTACCCGCTCTTGAGCCGTCTGCAACAGCACGGCTTGATCGAGGGCTATCTGGTTCCCTCGACTGAAGGTCCCCGGCGCAAATACTATCGTCTCTTACGTGAGGGCGCACAACAGTTGGCGCACTGGCAGACCGAGTGGGAGCTATTTGCCCGAGCGGTCGAGCAGATTCTGAAAGGAACAGGCCATGAGGATGAAGATTGTAGACCAGCACACGCAACACCAGATCACCGATCTCGTGACGACCTGCGCCAGCTACTGGGAACTCCGGGGCATCGCGCGGGACAGGAGAGATGAGATGCGGCTCGAACTGGAGCAACACTTACAGCAAGCGGTCTCTGATGGCAAATCCCTTGACGCGGTGGTCGGATCAAATCCCCTGGCTTTTGCTGAGATCTGGGCACGGGAAATACCGCACCGTTTCTCTGGAGGCTTCAGCATCGTCCTGCGCTGGTGGGTCTACCGTTGGTTGGCCTACGCCCTGGCCTTTTTTGGTGGCGTCGCGCTCTTCCATCATCTCATTTTTCACTCGCCCACTTTTCCGTTCACCACGACACATGCGCTGGCCCTGGTCTTCTATGCCCTGTTCGGTCTGCTCGAGGCCGTGGGCGGTTTCTTCTCGCTCCGCATCAGGACACGCGAGAAGCGCCATGAGCTGATATTCTCCATCTACGCCCTGATCAGCGTGCTGATTATTGTTATTCTGCGCCTGGCAGGGGTGCGATTAACGACAACGCTCTTTCGCTGGGATTGGCCGATAACGGTTCTGTTGATTATTGGCACTGCGGGGTTGTTCTGGCTGAAGCCCCGGTTTGCCAGCGAGAAAAGGCCGGAGCAGCAGCCCTAAACCATATGAGCACTCTTGAGCATGCTTCTCTCACCATCCAGAACGGATCCAGCCACCCTTCTGCTACTGTACAGTCCGTACAGAGCGCGCAGAGTGTTCCTGCGTCAGGTGCTGCTGTCAATCATCCGGGAGTCTGATGCGTGTCGGAATTGCTCTCACGGACAGTGGCGCGGGTTGCTGCCGCTGTTCGCCCGTCGCCGGTAAGATGCGGCGCACAACTAGAGTATCCCGGAGCCGTTCGTCATCGCTGAGCACGAATCGCCGTGGTCGCTGCTCGTTGATGTTGCCGGTCTCACGGCGCTATTGGATGCATGACGATCTATGGTATCTGCCCAAGCGCCATGCGTATGTCGTCCTCACCGTAATCGGGAAGACGCATGCCGCTGATGAGTCGCTGCTGGAGATCATGCCAGCGAAAGAGGTGCGAGCGATAATCCGGCGATGGTGCGGCCCAATCAATGAGCATCGCTGCACGGATTTCCTGCCAGTCCAGAGGCGAATCCGGGAGGGTCACGATACCGCCATGGGACCGCATGCGGACACTCAACAACCGGAAATGACGGACGTTATACGTGACGATCATCGCTCTGCGCCGCGTGGCATACGCCAGTTGTTCAGCGTCACTCGCACTGGTCATGTTCTGATTCTGTGCGGTCATTACATCGAAGCCACGAAGCCGCAACCGTACCGCTAAGCCCGTATGAACGCACTCATCAAGATAGACGAGCGGTCGTGGCGCTACCAATCGTCAGAGATCAATGCCGCGTCATTTTCCGCTATATAGCGGTCAATCTCGGCGCGATGATTGTCATAAAAGGCAAACGCTTCCTCGACCTCTTCCCGGGTGAGGTGTGGATACGTCTCGCAGAGTTCCTCAATAATTGGCATGTAGCGCGCTCTTTCAATGATATTGCGCACGGCGATGCGGGTGCCCGCGATCGTCGGTTCACCAGCGAGGATGTCCGGATTGCGGACGATATGGGGATACGGTACAGTCTTTGGTGCGGCCATTACTGTCTCTCCTGTCATGCCGTCCGTGAGTCGGGCGATCCAGAAGCAAGTGTAGCAGAGAGCGCGTCTTCATTTTCCTCGATGAAGTGGTCTATCTCTTCCCAGTGCGTTTCATAGTAGGCGAGCGCCTCTTCGGTTGCTTCCGGTGTAATCGTGGGATGCGCGCCGTAGAGTTCCGCCGTATCCCGCGAATAGCGCGCGGTCTGCACAATCATGCGCACGGCTATCCGACTCCCCACCACTCTCGGCTCTCCCTCAAGAATCTCCGGGCTGCGAACGATATGCGGATAGGGATCGGTTTTCGGTGCTGCCATCGAGATCTCCTCGTCCATCGCCCGATCTGGACGGTATGAAACGAGTGTATCAGAGATGCCCGTTCCCAATGAAAACGGTAGTGGCCCCACGTTATGCTGAATAGCAACAGAATACTCACCGACCACGAGGAACACAAAGGCAGAGCCAGCCGAAGGGTACCGCCAAACGATCACGCGCCCGGACACGAGGCTGTGCCGCATTACGGTGGCGGGCCCAACTGGTACAGCCGCTCCACCCAGACATCGCGAGTTGCGACATCAGGGCTATCCGCCGCCCCGGTGAAGTAGACATGGTCTCCGGGCATGAGATGCACTGCCGTACCAGTTTCGGTGCCCCCGCTTGCATATGTCACGACTGTGTCCGGTTCGATCCGTAGCATTCGCTCAACGTCCGCAGCCCGTCCGGTATTCGGCACGATTGTCACCGTTGTCGCCGTGACTGCGACGACCGTCCCGTATTGCGTGATCGGATTCGCGTCCACCCAGCGTGCGACCGTATCCCCGCTCGGGTCGCGGAACGTGGCTGTCGCGACCCGATCCCCAGGTCTGAGTGCCATCCAGCTCGCGCTACACGTCTGGCGGCAGATTTGCGTCGCGGGTTGCATCTTGATGGAGAGCGCCGTGGACGCTGGACTGACGGGCGCGAGCACGATCGCGGAGGCAGAGGCACGCACGAGGATACCGCTGGCAAAACTCGATGCTGAGGGTGCTGCTGATGCCATAGGCGCGGAGAGATTGGCCGCAGCCGTCGCCCTTGGCGGATGGGATGCGGTGAGATCGCCGACTGCCACCCGACCGCGACAGCCAACGAGCAGGAGAGGCAATAGGAGCAGGAGACTCCAGCGACGCATGAGCGATCACCTCCTTACAGATTCGGGGAGATGATAGCGGTTGCTCACCAGGATCGCAAAGCGATGTCGTGACGAGGTATGGACAGGAAAAGCGCCGATGGGCTACGCGCGAGGCAGCGTGCGGGTCTGCCACCAGATGGCGGGAAGGTGGACGATTTTGTCCCATGTCGTCAGGGCGGCACGATGGGTGTAGACGTGGTAATCAATCGCCTCGATGCGGCCGAGGATGCCGCCGTAGAGGGTCGCTGCCGCCTGCACGGGGAGTTGCCCGGTGCGGTGGAGGCGCGCGATACCGGGAACGCTCTCACGATAGAGGGAGCGGGCACGGGCAATCTGAAAGGCCATCAGGCGGCGGAAGGCGCCATCCACGACACCGGCGGCAATCTTTTCTTCGTCGTAGCCGAAGGCGGCGAGTTCGTCCTGCGGCAGATAGATGCGGCCTATCGCGGCGTCCGCGCCGACATCGCGCAGGATGTTCGTCAGTTGCATGGCAATGCCGAGGTTTGCCGCATACGCCAGGGTCTCCGCCGCGCCATCGTAGCCGAGTACGGGCGTGCAGAGCAGACCAATCGTACTGGCGACGCAGTAACAGTAGTGACCCAGGTCCTCCCAGGTCGCATAGCGCGCGCAGGTCAGGTCCATACGCATGCCGTCGAGCAGGTCCCATACGGGCTGCGTCGGGATGCCGAACCGCGCGCGCGCGTCGGCGAAGGCGCGGATGATCGGCAGTCCGGTATCCATCGCACGCAGTCGCCCTTCCCACCAATCAATATGAGCGAGGAGGTCGGTGGGCGCGGCGGTGGCCGGGGCGCGGTCCACGAGGTCGTCGGAGTAGCGGCAGACCGCGTAGATCGCCCAGATCGCCCGCCGTTTCTCCGGGGGGAGGAAGCGGATGGAGAAGTAGAACGCGTGCGCGTGATAGCGCGTCACGAGTCGGCAGGCCTCGTAGGCGTCCGCGAGCGTCGGGAGTGCGGTATCTGCTCGCACGGCGGCGGGAGCATGCAGCACATCCCGCTCGAACGGGTCGAGCGCACGCGGCAACGTCATCGGCGGACTCCAAGCAGACAGTGGACAGTGGGCAGTAACGCACGCAAAGCGCCGCGTGCCGCGTACCGCGTGCCATCTGTCAGTCGTGTTGAGCGCTGAGTATCCATTGCTGCCTGCTGCTCACTGCCCACTGTCCACTTTGCTATTTCTACTCGGAACTGCGCGGATCGGATCACTCCCAAGCGACGACAATCCGACGTGCGTCGGGATCACCAAAGGCGACCGCATCCGCTCTCATCACGCGCGCCACATCACCGGCACGCATCGCGGTGGCGACACGGTGCTCACACTCTAATCAGCTGCAGCGACATCCCGCGTCGCGCCATCAGTCGGGATCAGTGTGACCTGGGCAATGCGGAGGCGATCCATCCGATCCACACGGATGTGGAGGTGATCCGTCTCGACGCTCTCACCCGCCTTCGGAATGCGCCCCATACGATCGAGGACATACCCGGCGATGGTCTCATAGCCGTCGGCTACATCGCCAAGGGGCATCATCGCGCGAACCTCCGCGATCGGTGTGCGGCCATCGAGCGTGATGCTGCCGTCGGCGTTGCGTTGCAGTTGCGGTGCGGCACGGTCAAACTCGTCCTCGATGTCCCCGACCAGTTCCTCGATCAGATCCTCCATCGTCACGAGGCCCGCCGTACCGCCGTAATCGTCCACGAGGATCGCCATGTGCGTGTGACGGCGGCGCATTTCGAGCATCAGATCATCTATATGCACCGATTCGGGCACAACAAGCACCGGGCGCATGATCGCCTCGATTGATTCCTCGCCCCGGCCGGAGCCGACCGCCGCGATGATGTCCTTGACATGCGCCATACCGTGGATCGTGTCGAGGTTTTCTTCGTAGACGGGGAAACGGGTGTAGGTGCTCGTCGCGACCTGCGGCGCGACATCGGCGATCCGCGTATGCTGCTCGATCCCGGCGACTTGCGTGCGGGGCACCATTACCTGCTGCGCCTCCTTATCCGCGAAGGAGAAGACACGGTCAATCAACTCGCGCTCGCCCGTTTCGAGCGCCCCCGCCTGCTCGCTCTCGCGCACGAGGATGCGCAATTCCTCCTCGGTATACGTTCCGCGCTCGCTCGTCTCGCCGAGGTCGAGCCGCCTGAGGAGAAAACTCGCGCTGTTGTTGAGGACGGCGATCAAGGGGCGAAAAACGATAAGGAAGATGCGGATCGGGCCGATCACGAGCAGCGCCATCCGCTCCGGGTTCTGGATGGCGATGCGCTTCGGCAGTAATTCGCTCATCAGAACGGTGACATAGGTAACGAGCAGGAAGGAGAAGATGATGGCGATCACATGCGCGGAGAGCGCCGGCAAATTGGCGGGCAGCCACGCGAAGGTGGGTTCGATCAGTTTCGCGACAACCGGCTCGCCGAGATAGCCGAGCGCCAACCCGGCGATCGTAATGCCGATCTGCGTCGCGGAGATATATGGGTTGAGGTTGGCGAGCGCGGCCTTCACCCAGCGCGCGCGCGTGTTCCCTTCCCGCGCCATTTGCTCGATCCGGCTGCGGCGGGAGGCGACGAGGCCGTACTCGGTCGCGACGAAATAGGCATTGAGGAAGACGATCAGGGCGAGCATCGCCAGCCCGGCAATCGTTCTCCAAACGTCAGTGCTCATGTAGCGGGGGAAACCTCCATGACGGCCCGGCGACGGGGGCAAGCGCACACGCGGCGCAGAACGCGCCGGGACCGAACCATTCCATTGTCAAAAGTATAGCATGGGCATTGCCAGCGGGCTGATCTCATACTCTTTTACGATAGAGACGTCGCGATGTTCGGCTTTGCCATTCGTCCGTAGGGGCGATTCGAGAATCGCCCTCTTACGATGGCAGGGCGCTGCGGGAGAAGCCCGGATGATCGAGGGCGGACGATTCACGAATCCGCCCCTACGAAACGAGGGCAGGGTATCTATGCCGCCATTTCCATCGCGAAAGAGTATCAGGGCGTACGCAGTTCTAAAGGGGAAAGTCTGGTGGGGGGGGAGGCGGGCCGCTCCCCCACAAACAAAACCCCCTTTCCCGCCCCCCAGGGGG
>JBPCPB010000107.1:0-14770 GCA_050999735.1 Thermomicrobiales bacterium
CGCACAGCATCCGCGAGATCTGCGCGATTGTGGGGATCGCGCGCAACACCTATTACAAGTACACGCGTGGAGTGGACCAGCCGGGGGCAACGAACGCGCATGCGAACGCGCCCAAGGAGCACCGGCCCGCAGCAGAAGCGATGTAACGCCCGCGCGGGTGCGATACCCCCGACTTTTTCGTGCTCTCCACAACGTGGCAGTATGACGAGCACATCGCGCAGCGCGTTGCCGCTTCGGGAGTCTACGTCACGGGTACCTTGCAGGTCGGGCTGGACTCGATGACGGCGATGCAGGAGCGATACGCGCAGGGAATCGCGACCGCCGAAGAGGTGCGCATCGTGACGTTGACACCGAACCGTAATGAGAATAGTCTCGCCACTATGCGATACCTCCACGACCTCGGCGTGCCGATCGTCGCGGGCAACGACGCCGGTTGGCGATACACGGGATTCGGCGATTTTTATCAGGAACTCGTATTACTGGCGCGTGCGGGCATGACGCCGCTGGAAGCGATCCATGCTGCCACGGGTCGGGCGGCAAAGGCATGCCAACTCGACGGTATCGTCGGGACGATCGCCCCCGGATGCGCCGCAGACCTGCTCGTCGTGCCTGGCGATCCGGCGACCGATCTCAGCGCGCTCAAGGTTCCTGCAATGGTTCTCCAAACCGGCAGGACGGTTGTGGATCGGCGGTAGGATGCACTGCTGACACGGCGGAGGACGTGGGGCGCGGGGATTTCCGACCGTTCTGTATCATTCAGCACGCATCAATCAGTCGCGACGATCCCCATCAGCAAGCCACGATCGGCCATCGAGGGACTGGTGGTGATAAAGAGGACGCGGCCCGCGCGTGGTGCGGTCACTTCCTCGATTGTCTCACCGAAGAGGGTGCCGATCCTGCCGAGTGGTTGGCCTTCCCGAACTTCGTCGTTTAGTGCGACCGCCGGATAGAACATGCCGCCGTGCTCGCTATAGATCCACTCGAAGGCGGTCAGGAGCGTTGGCTCCGGCGCCGGAGGCACGGACGCTTCCACCATGCCGTTGTGCGCGAGGACGCGGAGCACGCCATTCAGCAGCAATTGCACCGGTTCTTCCTCCAATTGGCCGATGCTCCCCGCCTCCGCGATGAATCCGGCGACGCCGCGCTCTGCGGCGGCAACGAAACTCATCGATCCTTTCGTCGGCTGGATGGGTCGGTCAACGGTGAGGAGGTACGGCAAACCGAAGATGCGGGCGTTCTCCATTGCCCTCCGGTCCGCGTCGGTATCGGCCCGGCGACAGATCGAGAACGGAACGAGCGCCTCGACGATGTCGC
Organism: Thermomicrobiales bacterium; assembly: GCA_050999735.1. Taxonomy (GTDB): domain Bacteria; phylum Chloroflexota; class Chloroflexia; order Thermomicrobiales; family JALYUS01; genus JALYUS01. Next base: position 1,315 of record JBPCPB010000107.1, read on the forward strand.
CGCCGTGGAGATCAATGTAGAGATCGGCATGCGCGATAAACTCGTTCATTAAGGCATACACTAACTGCTCGCTGTAACTTCCCGCCGGGTCGCCAGGGAAGACGCGATTTGGGTTGACATCATCAATCGGGCTGACGAACATACTGCGTTTGCGGAACCCCGGTAGGTTGACGACCGGCATCAGCACGACCGTGCCTGCGAGTGCTTGCGGGTCGAGCATGTTCATCAGGCGGATGACCGTCTCGATACCCGGATATTCGCCGCCGTGAATACCGCCATTGATGAAGACGACCGGGCCGGGCCGGACACCGCTAATCGTTGTCACGGGCCACTGGTCGTCCACAAGTGCGGCGCCGGGTAAGGAAACCGCGTGGCGCTGCGTCGTCCCCGGCGTCAGCGCACCGAGGAGCGGGAATCGTACGGATGCGTTGTCCGGGTGCGACATGAGCGCTTCTCCTCCGTCTGTGCGCCGTCGCTATTGGCGTAGGCGCGGGTCCAATGTGTCTCGCAGACCGTCACCGATCATATTGATGGAAAGCACGGTGAGCATGATCGCAAGGCCAGGAAACGTGCTGATCCACCATGCGGAACTGAGGAACTGGCGACCCTCACTCAGCATTCTGCCCCACTCCGGCGTCGGTGGTTGGCTGCCCAGACCGAGGAAACTGAGCGCGGCGGCGGAGAGAATGGCGGAGCCAACGCCGAGCGTCGCGGCGACGATGAGCGGGGCGACGACATTGGGCAAGATATGCCGCGCGAGAATATGCCGATTCGACACGCCGATCACCCGCGCGGCATCGATGTACAGGTTCTCCTTCGTCGCGAGCACGGAACCGCGTGTCAGGCGGGCATAGGTGGGAATCGCCGCAACACCGACGGCAACCATAAGGTTCGTCAAACTCGGGCCCAGCACACTGACAATGGCGAGCGCGAGGAGGATACCGGGGAAGGCGAGCATGACATCAACGATACGCATGATGAGATTCTCGATCCAGCCGCCGTAGTAACCGGCGATCAAGCCGACGGTGATGCCGATGCTCGATGCGATGCCGACCGAGATCAGCCCGACGACAAGCGAGAGCCGTGCGCCGAACAAGACGCGGCTCAGGACATCGCGACCGAGTTGGTCGGTGCCGAAGAGGTAGGGGATGCCGGGGCCATACAGCCCATGTCGTGGATCAATCAGAATCGGATTATCGGGCGCGAGCACGGGCGCAAAGATCGCGACGCCGATTGTCAGGATAAGGACGATCAGGCCGGCCACTGCCCCTTTCCCGCGCGCAAGGCGGCGAAAAAAGTCGAGCCGGCGCTTTGCTGACCTTCCCGACCGCGCAATTGCGAGGGGGGAAGCGGTGGTCGGAACCGTCATACGATGCCCTCAACTATACCGAATACGCGGATCGAGGAAGCCATAGATAATGTCCACAATGAGATTGACGATCACGTAGCTTGTGGCGATGAGCAGCACAACCCCCTGAACCATCGGGAAGTCCTTCGCCAGGATCGCGTCCACGATCAGACGACCGATCCCCGGTCGGCCGAAGACCGTTTCAATGATGACGGTGCCAGCGAGGAGTTGACCGAACTGCAGGCCGAAGATCGTCACCACCGGGATCAGCGCGTTACGCAGCCCATGGGCAAGAATGACACGCCGCTCCGGTAATCCTTTCGCGCGGGCGGTCGTCATGTATTCCTGCTTCAGCACCTCAAGCATGCTCGAGCGCGTGAGCCGCGCGATGATCGCCGCCGCGCCGAGACCAAGGGTGGTCGCAGGCATCACGAGATGTCGTAGGTCGCCGCCACCGGTTGCCGGAAAGAGTTTGATATGGAGCGAAAAGACGAAGATGATCAGAAACCCCAGCCAAAACGAGGGCATGGAGACACCCGCGAGGGCAAGGAACATCGAGCTCGCATCCATCCATGTGTGCTGCCGAACCGCCGCCAGCACACCCAGGACGGTGCCGATCACTGCGGCGATGAACAGCCCCGCGACGGCGAGTGTCAATGTGGAGGGCAAGTTGTCACGAATTTCGGCCGAGACGGGGCGCTTGCTGCGGACGGAATAGCCGAGATCGCCGTGCGAGGCATTCCAGACGAACCGTCCGAATTGCACCGGCAAGGGATCGTTCAGGTGCAATTGTGTCCGCAAACGCGCGATTTGGTCCGGTGTGGTTTGGAACTCACTCAACATCAACTCGGCCGGATCCCCGGGCACCAGTTGCAGCATAAGGAAGACCGCGAGTGATACTCCCAGGAGGACGGGTATCGTGGCAACCAGGCGACGGGCAATAAAGGCATACATCCGGCAACGGCGCTCCCTGCTGATACCCAATGAAGGGAGGAAGGGAGCGCAACGATCGGGCCGCGCCCCCGACTGCGGTTACTTCTTGATCGAGACGTCACCGACGAAGGGATAGGAGAAGTTGTCGAACTTCAGGCCGGTGACATTCGAGCGCGAGACGAAGACCGAGATGTCGTCCGCGATCGGCACGGTAACGGCCAAGTCAAGCAACTTCTTTTCCAAATCAACGTAGATTGCCTTCCGCTTGGCCGGGTCTATCTCCGACCGCCCTTGCGCGAGCAGGCTATCCACGGTTGCATCCTTGAGGCAGGAGGTATTGAAGTTGGCTCCGACATTGGCGGAATTGAAGAGTGAGTAGAGGGCGTCGGGGTCCCCATAGCGCAGGAAGAGGGTCGAGCCGTTCGTGGTGCATTTGTAGTTATCGTCGTAGTACGGCGGGCGGGCCTGCGCTTTGATTTTGACATCCATGCCCACCTGCCGCATCTGCCCCTGAAAGAGTTCCGCGAACGGGTCCGCACCGCCGCCGTAGTCAATCGTGTTGACGAGGAACTCCAGGCGCTGTCCATTCTTCGTCCGTATACCGTCCGAACCGGCTTTCCACCCGTCATCGTCGAGGATTTGCTTGGCCTTGGCCTGATCGTAGGGATAGTAGGAGTGCAGCGACGGGTCATCGAGGGTCACCGCCGTGAGCGGCGCAAAGGACTTTTGCCCGAGGCCGTTGTACAGGGTATTGACGATCGTGTCTTTGTCGGTGGCGTAACTGATGGCCTGGCGCACCTTCAGGTCGTCCGTCGGGGCCTTGGTCACATTAATCAGCAGTTGACGGGACGCGCCGACCCAGGGTTTTGCGGAGACGACGAAGTCGCTGGAGGATTTGAACTTCGTGAGGTCCGGCGTTGAGTTCACGATGTCAATCATCTGCGTCTCGCCGGACTGGAGCGTTGTCGTGCGGGTACTGGCCTCCGGGATGAACTTCCAGATCACTTTGTCCAGATACCCCGCGCCGTTGTGATCAGAGACCGGACTTTGGCGGTTGTAATCCGCCCACCGGCTCATCGTCACATGATCCTTGGCGACGTACTCATCAAATTTGTACGGCCCGGTCAGCACGGGCTTCTGATTCACGGCGTCGCCTTGCTGCTGCGTTGCGGTTGGCGAGACCATCGCGAGGAACGGGCAGGCAGCGTACGTCAGAAAGGGAGCATAGGCCTTCTTGAAACTAACCGTCACCGTGTAATCATCCACGACAGCCGTATTGTCGTATCCGGCGAGCGTCGCCAGGGATGCACCCGCCTTGAACTTCGGGTCAACGATGCGGTCGAAGTTCCACTTGACGGCTTGGGCGTTGAAGGGCGTGCCGTCCTGAAACTTCACGTCGTGGCGCAACTTGAAGGTGAACTGCTTGCCATCCGCTGAAGCGGTGTAGGAATCGGCGAGCCACGGCTTGAACTGGTGGTCGCCGGTGAGGAACAGGAGACTCTCGGCGGCGGATGCGGTGATATAGAAGGTGATCGCCGATGGTGACGCGCCGGGATCGAGCGTCGGTGGTTCCTGGTCAAGGCCGATCGTCAGTGTGCCGCCCTGGGTCGGTTGCGCAGCGTTGGCGGCGGGCGTCTGCCCGGCGGTCGCGCTGCCCGTGGTTGCGTTTGTCGTAGCCCTCGTCGCGGCACTCGTTGCCTGCGGCGTCGGCGCGGGCGCCACGGTATTCGGCGCTTGCGAGGCGCAGGCGGTGACCAGGAACGCGCCGATGCAGGTCAGGGAGAGGACCGTCAAGAGCCGGTGCAGTTTCTTCATCTGGACCTCCAATACTGTTCGACCGTTCGTGGGGTCCCGTTGCCTGTCGGCGGGAGCGTACGCGGAGCACGACCAAGCGACCAGCGCTATTGAACGACTTCGAGCAGCAGTCCGTTCGGCTTCACTGCGGCGCTCGTCGTCCGGAGGATAATCGCGCCGTCGTGCGGAGCCGCGATCGTTTCAATCTCGTCCCCAAGCAGGCTGTAGATGCGGCCAATACCCTGGCCCTCCCGCACCGCGTCGCCCAGCGCCACGTCGGAAATCCAGAAGCCGCCTTCGGTCGCGTAGACGTGCGTCACACGCTCAACCCAGATAGTCGAGGGTGGCTCCGGTTCGCCAGGGAGATTGCCCGCCGCCTGCAGTGCGCGCCGCGCGCCATTGACGAGCAGATCGACATTCGGCGGCGTCAGTTGCCCGATCCCGCCCGCTTCGGCAATCAGGCCGCTGATGCCGCGTTGCGCGGCCGCACCGTAGGTCATCCCCGCGAAGCCCTTCGGTGCAACCGCCCGCCCAATCGTGTACGGCAAGCCAAAGGCGGCGGCCATCGCCCGAGAGCGGGCAACAACCGCGGCGTCCGCACCCGTTGAGTACACGGAGAACGGGATCAGTTCCTCAACAATGTCGCCGCCGTGCAGATCGAGGAGGGCATCGCTGGGCGCGATGCAGGTCGTGAAAATGTGGTAGTCCATCGCTTCGGTGAAGGTGCCGGTGGCATTCCCCGGAAAGAAACGGTTGGGGTTCTTCCCATCGAATGGGCACACGAAGCCGGTCCGCTCCCAGAACGCGGGCAGATTCATGATCGGTAGGATAAGAATCCGCCCCCGCACGTCGGCAGGATCAATCTCGCGTGCGAGGCGAACCGCAGCGCGGATCGAAACGTATTCGCACCCATGCACGCCCGCGAGAATCGTCGCCTGGGGGCCATCGTTTTCACCGGTGATGGTGACGTACGGCCAGGACCAGCCGGAGAGGATCGGTAGATCGGAAATCAGTACGCCCTCGTCTCGTCGTCCTTTGGTCGGAAAATTCAGCGTTGTCGCGGACATTTGACCCCCCATTCGTCCTCTGACGGCACACTGTCGAGATGACAAGCGGAGACGCGGCGGCACCACGCTGCCGACGCGGGCCGAAGGGACCTGTACCCCAGATTCGCACCGATCAACACGACACGACGGCTTGTATAAAGGCCTACTGCCCATATTGTAGTGGCGACCATTTCGCCTGTCAAAGTTTTCCTCGGCTCACTGCTGACTGTGGAGGAGGTGGACGTGTGTGCATCGTTTCTCCGGTCACCGCGTCATGGCTGCGGAATCACCGGTAAGGCGAGGCGCGATGGATATTCCGACGAGTGGAAGACCATTTGTAATGCACTGACCATCTCCGTGGAGCGCCCCGGCACGTCACCCGTGTTCGGGTTGCGGTCGAAGCGCGGGAAGTTGCTACTGGAAACTTCCAACCGGATGCGGTGGCCGGGCAAGAACGTATTGCTCGTTGACCACAGATCCACTTCGTATGCGGTCACCTCACCTGGCGCTAGCAGGATTCCTTGCCGCATCGATTTCCGATACCGCGCCCGCAAGATGCCGTCCGTCAGATTGCGCGCGTAGCCGCACGGTGACACGTCCACGAGTTTCGCTGTCCAGTCCGTGTCCGACGCACTCGAACTGGCGTGGAGGATTAGCTTGACCGGCCCCGTTACTTCTACTGGTTGGTCGAGCGGCGGCGTGGTGTAGACGAGCACATCCTCTCGCGCCTCGACTGCGCGCTGGTCGTAGGCGCCGCCCTGGCTGAAGACGGCGTTGCAGCAGAGGCCACCGCCGACGGTCGGCACGGGGTTACGCGGATTGTAGACATAGGCATCAGGCGGCTCCGAAGCAGGCACTTCGCGACGAAGCGCACCGTCGCCATTGACTGAGTTCGCCTTGCCGCCGCTGTGCAGAAACCACTCCTGCCAGTCGGTGCGGGAGAGCGGCCATTCCTGCTCGTGTCGCCACTCGTTCGAACCCATCACGAACAGGCGGACGGGCGGTTCATCATCGACACCATTCTCGATGCCGCGCAGCCAGCGGTCGAACCAGCGGAGCTGAATGCCATCGGAATCGATCACGGCGCCGGTGGCGCGCATGCCGAAGTCGTGCGCGCCGATCGGATTACCGCGCGATATGCCGCTGTGATTCCAAGCGGCGAGGAGTAAATGCTGCCGATCCCGCACTGCGGCAGGACCATTGGCCCGCATACCGGTGAAGTTGTCAATCGTGCCCTTGAGGAAGATGTCGTACCAGCCGCCGATGTTGAGCGCGGCAACATTCAAGGCATTGTGCTTCGCCGAGACATCGAGGGCGGCCCAGTAGTCGTCATAGGTAGGATGGCTTAACCAATCGTCGTAGTAAGGCGCGTATTCTGCGAGGATTGGGTGCCCGGTAAGCGGCAAGGAACGAAAACCCTCGGTGAGATCGTCGATCCCATCCAGGAGGCGCTGGAACGTCTCTTCGACGTCCGGGTCGCTCTTCTTCCTCCGCGCGACCGTATTCGTCGCAAGGTTTGTCATTGTCCAGGAGAGGTTGAACGAGAGCTCGAATGCGCCGCCCTGATACGTCCATCCCGCGTGATAATCGGCGGCCGTAACCGTCGGGACGATCGCTTTCAATGCCGGATGACCGCTCATTGCCGCCTGCCACTGAGTCAGTCCGACGTACGATTGGCCGAACATGCCGACGTTGCCATCGCACCACGGTCGCGCGATGAGCCATTCGAGCGTGTCGTAACCATCCTGCCGCTCGTTGATGAAGGCATCAAATCTGCCCTCGGACTCGAAGCGTCCCCGTACATCCTGTACGATCACCGCATACCCGTTCGACGCAGCGCGCAGGATGAATCCGATCGAAATGAGGTTGCCTTTATCATACGGCGTTCGCTGCAGCAGCGTGGGGTGCGGACCCGATCCAGACGGCCGGTACACGTCTGCATACAGCGTCGTCCCATCACGCATCGGGACGGGGACATTACGGTCAATGGCGAGCGTCAGGCGATCAGGCATGTACAACCCCCTTGCAACATTGTTCGCTCATTCGCCACATCGTAGCACCGTGAAGATCGCGACGAAACCAGCATGCGACCGTCATGGCAAATCCTTCCTGAGGGACCAGCGCTAGGTGAGGAATACGTACGTGCCAGCTTGTCAGAGCAGGCGCTGTTCGCACACTCGCACAAACTGGAATGATGCAACAAGCGAAGCCGGTACGGACATTCAGACGCTCCGCACGCCACGCATCCGGGCGGCAATGAGGGACGCCGGGATGGCGCCATAGGAGAGGACACCGTCGTGGAATCGGCGCAGGGAGAAGTTTGCTCCTTCTCGCGCCGCGATCTCTCGGCGCAGATCGCGGATGAGATCCTGTCCAATCAGATACATCATTGCCGCACCGGGGAACATCGAGTTCTTCACCGCTTCGCTCCGCGCCGCATCATCCGTCATGCCCGCTTCATCCCGATAGAAGGCAATGGCATCGCCCAAAGAGAAACGACCGTAATGGAGATTCACATCAACAATCGCACGGGCGCTGGCTCGTAGACGCGCGTAGTGCTGCGAGTAATGCTCGAGCGGCGTGAGGAAACCGACTTCATCCAGCAGATCAACGACGTACGACGCCCATCCCTCGACCAGCGTCCCCGCGCAGAACATGGCGATCCGCGCCGCACAATCAACTCCCGATATCCGTCCAATTCGAGACGGCGCATTGGGGACGTGCGCGTTCTGGACGTGGTGCCCGATACTGCCGTGATGGATCACATGATTGAGTTTTATGACGCAGTCGTTCGTGGCGCGGAGGAGGCGCACTTGCTCGTCGGCTGCCATCATCGGCTCAATGGGTGTGACAAGGTAATCATGGACGGGCATGCGGTCATACGGCGCAGGCGTGTAATAGTGGAGAAAGTACAGATAGGGTGCGCACTCCCGCGCCCAGACGGGCCGTGGCACATAGCGGATCGGGAAGTCCGGCCAGGTAATGAGATCGTGCGCCTCGGCAGTCGCGCGGCAGGCGTCCCAAACCTCCTGATAGCGCCCGTAGTACTCCTCGATGGTGGGGTGAACGTCCGCGAGCATGGCGAGGGCATCCCGCCATGCTCGCACGCCGAACTGCCTCGCTCCCGCGTCAAGCGCGCCCCGCGCATCCGCGAATTGCGCGCGCGCGTATCGCTCGATTTCGATGCCATTGCTATCCAGTAGATGTCCGTCTCGGATGTACATCTCGAATGCCTCTTCGCCACAGCCATACCGATCCTGCGGACCCTCGGCAATACGCGTGCGGAGATGGTCCTGATGCTGTGCGACCGCCGCTCGCGCTCGATCCGCTGCGGCGCGGAAGCGCGGAGTAGTGATCCCTTCCGTTGCCATCAGCAGGTCAACACCATTGCCGAAGAAACGGATTGCCCCCTCTGCTTCGCGGATCGCTCGCGCCGTCCATGCAGGTGGTGCGGTCTGGACATTCGCTTCCGCCTGCGTCAGGAGCATCGGCATCGCCTCCATGCGCGCGATCGCGGACTCCGCACGCTCCGCGGCAGGCGCGAAGGGATGGAGAAAGAGCGCGATGATGCTAAAGACCGCTTCCCCTGCGTAGACCGATGGGTTGCCGTATCGGAAATGCCGCGACTCGTATTCCCACTGCTGAATCTTCAAGAAGTTCGCTGCCAGCGTGCGATCGGTCTGCCCATCGGGCGTTTGCGGCGGCTCGATAGAACCATCGTCCAATCGTCGGAGTAGCGAGGCCATCTCACTCATCGCCGCATCACCGCCCTGTGGAGAGTAATCCGGTAGCATGTGATCGTGGTCATGCATGCCAATAAAAGTCGCATTCACCGGGCGATGACGATAGTACGAGGTGAAGAAGTCATCGAGCCAGACAGAGAAGGGTTGCTTCATGGTAATCTCTCACCGCTCCAGCGGCAGCGAGACCCAGCGTCGCTCGCGGAAGGACACCTCGACAGCGTTGATTGCTTCCTGCACCCATGCGCCATCGGTGAAGTCGCCCTGGCTCGGCACGTCGTCAATGATTTCATCGAGGAAACTGGCGATCAGATTGGCGTAGAAGAGCGAGCGCCATGACTCGGTGTTGCTGCCACCGCGCGGGTAGAAGCGGGCGGGGATTTCCTGCTCCACGAACTCCACCGCGTCCGGCGTGGCGATCTTAATCGTCTCTGCCTTGCCGAACTCCTCGATCAGACGGCAGATGATCGCCCCCTTCTCCCCATAAATCCGCGCCTCGATGCCGGGGTAGTTGCCGACCGTCACGTAACTCGTCTGGATTGAGGCGAGCGCGCTGTTCGTGTACTCCGCCAGGTAGAGGTCGCCGTCATCTATAATCATCCGCATCATCGTGCCCGTTGCGCGCACCATCCGCTGGGGCACGAAGTTGCGCATCGTGCCGACGACCTGCGCGTAGTCCGCGCCGACCCACCAATGGCTCAGGTCAATGACTGGCGCGCCGTAGCCTTCGAGGGACGAGACTTGAATGACGGATGGATCGGCGTGCGGGTCCACTTGCCGGAGCGGGGTTTGCGGATTGAGCCATTGCGAGTTCTGCTCGTAGCCATTGAAGATATAGGGCGTACCGACGAAGCCCCGGTCAATCAGTTCCTTCGCGTAGCGCACGCCGGGGCTGTAGCGGAAGGTGAAGCCGAGTTTCGTCTTCAACCCCTTCGCTCGCGCCGTTTCCGCCGCCCGCAACGTGTCCCGGAAATCGTAGGCGACGGGCTTTTCGCAGAGGACGTGCTTGCCGGCGGTGAGGGCGGCGGTCGCCAGTTCCCAGTGGGTATGCGAGGGCGTGGCGATGTCAATGACGTCAATATCAGGCCGCGCGACGACCGCCTGCCAGTCGTCGGTCGCCTCAGGGATGCCGAAATGCTGGGCGTATTCCGCCGCGCGCTCCTTCTCTACGTCGCAGATCGCGACGACGGCGCAGCGGGGATCGCGCTGCCAGCCGGGGATGTGCGCCCCCCTCGCCCACGCGCCCGCACCGAGGACGCCGACCCGCACCTTCTCGTTCTTCACCTCTCCCCCTCTCATCGGATGAACGTGAACCGCCAAGACGCCAAGAGCGCCAAGAAGAGAAAAGGAAAGTCAAAATGATTCTCTCTTCTCCGCGCCCCTCTTGGCGTCCTTGGCGTTTTGGCGGTTCAATCCTCTCTCACCCGTCGCGATCCAATGCTTCCAAGACCGGGCCGAGCCGTTCGACGCCCTCGACGGTGCGGGGGTTCGTCCAGATTTGGATGTGTGAGATGCCTTCGTCCGCGAAGGCGCGCAACTGCGCCGCCATCTCCTCCGGCGTGCCGACGATCGGCTTCGGCTTCGCGAGCGGGCGGTCGGGAGACGGTGGCACATCCGGTCGGTTGATGAAGTCCACCAGCACCGAGGCCGTTCGACCGAGCGTGGCGGGGTCGCGCCCGACCTCGGCGCAGGCCGCATCCACCACCGCGCGCAGGGGCGGAATCTCGCTCGCGCTGCTGTTGTCGGCGATCAGGTATTTGTTCCACAGATCGGCGTATTGCGCGGTGAGGCGGAGCATTCGCGGGCCTGTCGTGCCAATCATGATCGGCGGGCCGTTCGGGCGCGGGCCACCGATACGCAGCACGCATTCCCGCGCGGAGTAGTGTTTTCCCTCAAAATCTACCTTCCGCTCGCGCAGCAGGGTGGTAATGATATGCAGCGCCTCCTCGAAGCGGCTCACGCGATGGTCGTACGGAACACCGAAGGCACGATACTCCGGCTCCAGATAACCCGCGCCGAGGCCGAGGATCAGCCGGCCATTGCTGATCTCATCAATCGTGTTCGCCATCGAGGCGAGAATGGCCGGATTGCGGAAGCCGGTGCAGATAACGAGCGTGCCGATCTCCACCCGCGTCGTCACGGCAGCGAGCGCCGCGAGGATCGAGATGCATTCGTACGTACTTTCCGTGACCCCTGGGTACTCGAAGTAGAGATGATCCGGGATCCAGACCGAATCGAGGCCAACATCCTCCGCCGCGCGTGCCATTGCCTGTAGATCACTCCAGCGCGCCGTGGCGCCCGCCATCTGCGTCTCGACAATCGGCAGGAAGACACCAACCTTACACGGACGAGTCATGCGCCACTCCTTTCATTATCGGGAAACCGGGGAGAACCGCAGAGAACGCAGAGAACGCAGAGAGCGCAGAGAAAGATTCGTTCTCTTTTGTATTACATCTCTGCGTTCTCTGCGTCCTCCGCGATCTCTGCGAATTCATTTCCACCGTTCCCTATCCTTTATCCAACAGTTCCAGCACTGGTGCGAAGGCTTCGACGCCCGCGCTGCTCGTCGGGGTCAGCCAGATTTGGACGTGCGAAATGCCCTCGCGGGCGATGGCGCGGAAGGTGTCGGCGATCTGCTCCGGCGTGCCGGTGATCGTCTCATTGCCGGGCATCGTCCGGCCGAGGACGGAGACGCCGACCGTCAGCGTGCGTCCAAGCGTCGCGGGATCGCGGCCGTGCTGCTCGCAGGCGACGTCAATCGCGTCGCGCAGCGGCGGAATGGCGTCCAGCGAGGTGCTGCGGCGGATAATCCAGCCGTTCCAGAGATCGGCGTACTGCGCGGTGAGGCGAAGCATCCGCTGGCCGGTGGCGAGCGTGCCGATCATCACGGGCGGGCCGTTCGGGCGCGGCCCCGCCGGACGGCGTTCCAGTTCGTGCGCCGAATAGTGCGTGCCATCGAGGTTGGCGATGCCGTCGTGAAAATAGTGGTGGATGATTGTCATTGCTTCCTCGAAGCGGCCGATCCGGTTGTCGTACGAGAGGCCGAGAGCGTGATGCTCGTACCCGGAATCGCCGCCGCCGATACCGAGAATCACCCGCCCGCCGCTCACTTCCTCGATCGTGTCCACGATCTTGGCGAGCACGCCGGGGTTGCGGTAGCCGGTGCAGGAGACCAATGTGCCGAGTTCGACGCGCGGCACGCTCGCCGCGATCGCGCTGATCAGTGTCCAGCAATCCCAGAAGCCGGACGCCGCTTCCTTCTCGCCCTTCGGCGTGCCGTCCGGGTTCAGACCGAGATCGCCGCGCGGGTAGAAGTAGTGATCCGGGAACCAGAGCGAGTCGAACCCCGCCTGCTCCGCCCGCTGGGCGAGCGCGACGATGTTCGCCCACGCCGGTTTGCGCCCGTCCGGCCCGACCTGCGCGTGCGGAAAGAAAATCCCCACCTTCAGCGGTCGCTTCGTGGCTGCTGTCGTGGACAACGGTGCCCTCCTTCATGCGGAACAGATGAACATTGTGCAGCGGTTTACGTGCGGTGAGTATCGGATATTGCAGGCGTGGGGGCAATGCCCTAAGGAACGGCTGGCCATGCCTGATTGTGGGCGATTACCGCAAGGCCAATTGCCGCCGCGATGGTAAGGATTGCGACCTCGCCATTTCGAACGGCGTCAGAGAGTTCGTCCATCGGCATCAGGGCGATTGCCAACTCTTCCAGATCGCCCGCATCCGGTTGGGCAATCTGCCGGGCGCCACGGGCGAGAAACAAAAAGCTCGTCCCAGCCCCGCGATTCCCGTCATTGGCAAACTGACCGAGCGGTACCCATTCGTCCGCCGCGTAGCCGGTTTCCTCCAACAATTCGCGCCGGGCAGCGGCTAATGGCTCTTCGCCCGCCTCAAGGTATCCGGCGGGCAGGTTGAGGCAGACGCGCCGTGGCCCGTGCTTATAGTTCCATTCGACGATGACCCGATTGTCCGGTGTCAGCGCAACGATCACGGCGACATCGGGCATTTCCAGTTGGGTGAATCCCTCGACGATCCGCCCGTCCGGCAATTGGACATCTTCCGACCAGAGGCGCAGCCACGGACGCCGGTCGGCCAGTTCGTGCCGCCGTAGGACTACCCATTCCTGCCAGATGGCGTCGGCCGCTTTACCCGCCATGACGCGCGTCGCCCTGAAGCGTCCGTTCCAGCAACTTGACGCTCGCGTAGATGGCGTCAATCGCGGCGGTCGGGGTGCCGGTGAGGCGGCCGAGTTCGGCGACGGAGCCGACGATGGCGTCCACTTCGGTCGGGCGGCCGGTCTCGATGTCCTGCAACATCGAGGTCTTGTGCGCGCCAACTTCCTCCGCACCGGCGATGCGCTGCTCAATGGTGATCGAGAATTTGATGTCCAGTTTCTCCGCGATGATCTGCGCCTCGGCCATCATCGCGCGGGCGAGATCGCGGGTCGGCGGATACTGGCAGATGTCCACGAGCGTGGCGCGGGTGAGGGCGCTGATCGGGTTGAAGGCGAGGTTGCCCCAGAGTTTCACCCAGATTTCGGCGCGGATGCGCGGGCGGATCGGCGCTTTCAGCCCGGCGCGGATCAGTGTTTGTGA
>JBPCPB010000209.1:0-12265 GCA_050999735.1 Thermomicrobiales bacterium
TGCATAGACTGCATGGAACGCTCCTTTGTGATTGATCTTCGCTTCAGGCACGAAAATCGTCGCAAAGGAGCGTTCTTTCTGCCTCCTTCGGTATCCGACAGCGAGAACGCATACACCCTGTATCGCCGATTTCGCGCGGCGCCGGGAGATACCAAATCGTGATACGTTTCCGACGCCACTGCCGGATAATGCATATAGCGACAACTGGATCGCTGAAAACGGCTTGCGCCTCCTCGAGAGCTTTCCGACCGGTCGTCCCTGGCATCTCGTCGTCAACTTCACCGGGTCGCACGATCCCTGGGATGTCACCATGGCGATGCAGGAGCGCATGCGAGACGTTGCCTTCCCGCCCCCACACGCCAACGACCAATGGGACGCGGCGACGCATCAACAGATCCGTCGCAACTACGTCGCCATGATCGAGAATATCGACCGCCATGTCGGCAGGTTTCTCAATGTGGTTCGCACGCGCGGCGAGGAGCACCGTACGCTTGTGATCTACAGCAGCGATCACGGTGAGATGCTGGGCGATCACAACCAATGGGGCAAAAGCACACCCTATGAACAATCGGTCGGCATCCCGCTAATCGTCGCGGGACCCAATGTGCGTGCGCACAGAGTAAGCGACGCCCTCGTCTCACTCCACGATCTCACCGCGACCATGCTTGATTACGCCGATGCGGACCCGCTTCCCGATATGGAGAGCCGGTCGTTGCGGCTGCTGCTCGCAGCTAGTCGAGAGGATCACCGCGCGTATGCCGTGTCCGCACTCAACGATTGGCGCATGATTTCAGATGAGCGGTATAAGCTCATCCTGACTGACGGAGCGGCACCAATCGTATTCGACCGCGCCACCGATCCCAAAGAGGACAGAAACATCGCGGCGCAGGCACCGTCCGTGGTCGATAGGCTCCGATATGCCCTCGCGCGGGAAACGATCGAGTAATACATCTGCCCCCTGCCCGCATTGCCGTGGAGACACATCGCAGAGCGCAAAATGCATTCGTCTCATAAAGGGGGGCCTTTTTGAGACGCAGGGGTTTCCCCATTTCGCCCGCCCGTTTCCTCAACAAAGGGCGTTCAGTTACCCGTCTCGTTTTCAAGGTCTCAGCGCTTGCTCTTCTCGCTGGTTTCTGAGACAATTATCCTATGACATGACAAACACCATCGGCTATGCCCGGGTCTCCACGTTCGAGCAGATTCTTGATTTGCAGCGCGATGCATTGAACGCGGCGAAGTGTGATCGTATCTTCACCGACACGATGAGCGGCTCGAGGAGCGACCGCCCCGGATTGGAACAGGCGCTCGACCGGCTCGGGCGGTCGCTCAAATATCTCATCGAGGTCATCACCCGATTGAATGAGCAGGGGATCGGCTTCAAGAGCCTGACCGAGCAGATCGACACCACCACCTCGGGCGGCAAGCTGATCTTCCACGTCTTCGGGGCGCTGGCGGAGTTCGAGCGGGACATCATCCGCGAACGCACCCAGGCGGGGCTGGCGGCAGCACGGGCACGAGGGAGGATGGGGGGAAGGCCGAGGAAGCTGGAGACGCTGGTGAAGGTGGCGATGGCGAAGAGGCTCTACGCCGACCAGTCGCACAGCATCGCGGAGATCTGTGAATCTCTCGGCGTCTCGCGGGCGACACTCTATCGTTACCTCGGGCACCCCAACCGGCGGGAGAGCGCAGCCGAGCATTGGCCAGCGGACGGCGAACCCTAACGGTCCGCCCTGACTACACGTTGCCGGAGATTCGAACAGATCGTGTGCTCAAGTTCCTTCTCATACGAGAATCTACCACCAAAGACTGTGGATAAACGCGGATCTTGGTCGGTAGCATCTTCTCCTTCTATCGGGCAAGGAGGTGTTACCGCTCGCTTGCGGACTTTTACAACGACCCCGTCTCTCGTAGGCCCTTAGAATAGACCCAGCAGGTTTTTGGGTGAAGCGGCGCCGCTTGCCGCGGTGCTCACGAATGAACGTGCTAGCCTCCTACCTCTTTATAGACACACCATCATCGTTATCGCGATAATCGCCGAACAACGTCCAAGCAGCGATCTCGCGGCACGTCGTGACCCAGGTATTGGGATGCTCTCGTACCGCTTGCAACAAGGGCTCGATCGCTCGCACACGCAGGCCGCGCCCAGAGCCGTAATCGCCGCGGGGGCGGATCGAGAGCGTGAAGAGTCCACCCACCTCATGCGTCGCGTCGAACTCGTCCACGAACGATGCCGCGACCACGCGCGGCGTCCGGTGCTTCTCGTAGTACGGCTTGTCCGTCCACGGCTCGTGCGTTGGCAATTCGACCAACCGATTGCCGTCGCAATCCGCGACGATATACGGTCGATCGTCATCGGAGTAACTGCTGTCGTAGCGATAGCCGCGCGCAGCAAGGAGTCTCCGCGTCTCAGTCCGCAACCGCCGCCCCGGCGCGCGGAAACCAACGGGCTTCTGCCCGAAGGCGGACTGAAAGACCGCCTCGCTCCGCTTCAGCACCGCCTCCTGCTCTGCAACCGTGAGGGTGCTGAAATCCTCATGGAGGTAGCCGGAGCCTGCGATCTCATGCCCCGCCGCGGCGATTGCCTCCATCGTCCGCGGGTACCGCTCCACATCCCATGCACTGATGAAAAAGGTGGCATGCACGCCGTAGCAGGCAAAGAGCGCGAGCAGATTGCCTGTTCCCACCTGCGCGCCGTACCGACCGTGCGAGTAGCGCCCCCAGAGTGGCAGGGCCATGTCCTGGTGCTCGACGCTCTCGCCCTCGAAGTCCACCGTGATCGTCGCGGCGGCCTGGATACCCACGGGCCATGTCGTCGTGGCGTTCATGTGCGGCCCCCGATCGGGCTGGCAGGCGTCATGAAGCCATGCACCGGATCGAGGCACCAGCGCGCGAGATCGGCCATGTGGCTGAAGTGGACGCCGGGGTAGGATTTCATATGCGCGATCAGGCGGTCGAGGACACGGGCGCGAGCAGGCAACCCGGAGCCGCGACCCGCCCGCGAGTGACACGTGAGGATGCAGTAGCCCGCGCTGTGGTAGAGCGCGTCGAACTCCTCCTTCCAGAGGTCGAGAATCTCGTCGGTCGTCATCATGCCGATGCCGTACATGTACGCGTCGTCGAGTGTCGAGGTGATATTGGGAATCTCGACCATCCTATTGGATGGATGGCCGCGCACGACCGCAGGGTATGGGCCATCGTAGTCCTTGTCGCTCGAATCGTAGAGGTAGCCTAATTCGCGCAGGACGGCGAGCGTCTGCGGCGATTTCTGCCCGCCAGGGCTGCGCCAGCCGAGCGGCGGCGCCCCCGCGAGATCGGTGAGGATCGCGTGCGTCTTGTGCAGGAGCCGCTCTTCATCTTCGAGCGACATGTCCCAACTCTCGTGCAGATAGCCGTGCGCCGCGACCTCCTGCCCCACGCCAATCACTTGGCGCACGATGTCCGGGTTCTGCTCCGCGTCATACCCGGTGAAGAAGAAGGTCGCGGGGATGTCGTGGCGCGCGAAGATCTCCAGCAGACGCGGGATGCCGCGGCGCGGCGAATAGCCGCCGAGCGAGTCGATCCCTGCCGGATCGATACCCCGCCCCACCTCATTGCCCGTCGCGTCCGTATCTACGGTGATGAGCGCCACGCACCGCGCACCGCCGGGCCACTGTCGCTCCATCCTCACCTCCCGTCACATCGTTCGGAACCCCGAATTGAACCACGAATACTGCCCAGAGGGCACCCGGAAGAGCGCGAAGGAACGCGGAGAGAAAAACGAATTCCCTTGAGTCCTTCTTCGTGCTTTTCGAGCCTTCGTGGTTCATTACTCCCTCAGAAGACCGGGCAGGCCGGCGATGATGCCTGCGAGCATAGCGGCGCGTTGGGGGATAGACGCGAGGAGGATGTGCTCCCGGCGGCTCGCACCGCTGCCGCCCTCGGGGCCGAGGCCGTCGAGCGTCGGTACGCCGAGCGTCGCGGTGAAGTTGCCGTCCGATCCCGCACGGGTGTAGTTTCCCCCGAAGGTCAGGCCCAACTCCCGCCCGCACGCCTGCGCCAGTTGCAGGAGATGCTCCGTGCCCGGCGAGGTCTCGAAGGCGGGGCGAGTGATACCGCCGGACATGACGGTCCGCGTGCCAGGAACGATGGGGTCCGCGGCGATCCGCTTCAGGGCAGCGATCAGCGCCTCGGCCTCCGCTGCGCCCGGCGCGCGCAGATCAATGCTGAGACGGGCGTGGTCAGGGATCACCTGGCGGGCGTTCCCAGCCTCCGCGATGCCGACGTTGACGAGGATGCCACGCTCCACATCCGTCAGTGCTTCGAGCGCGAGTATCTTGTGCGCCGCCTCGACGATGGCGCTCACGCCGAGCGGTTTCGAGGTCGCGTGTGTCGCCTGCCCCTCGATGTCGAAATAGACCGCGCCGACCATCCCGCGCCGTGTGACGAGCCCACCGTTATCCCGCGCGGGTTCCATCACGAGCGCCCAATTCGCCCTGCGCGCCTCCCGCTCGATCCACGGCCGCCCGCGCGGGCTACCTAACTCCTCATCGCCGGTAATGAAAGCGGTCGTCTCCGCGAGACCAGCCCAGCTCGCATTGCGGAGCGCCCGCAACGCGGCGAGCAGCACAACCCAGCCGCCCTTCATGTCCCGCGTGCCGGGGCCGTAGACGCGCCCTTCGTCCACACGGAACGGGTTCGTGGTGAGCGACCCGGCGGGCCAGACCGTGTCGAGATGGATCAGCACCAGGAGCCGCCCGGTGCCGCTACCCGAGCGCCGCGCGACGAGGTGATCCCCGCAGGTTTCCTCCGGGATACGTTCGATTGTGAAGCCGAGATCGCTGAACGCGGGACTGAGCGCACGCCCAACGCGATCCACCCCCTCCTTATCGCGCGAGCCACTCTCGATCGTCACGTATCGTTCGAGTTCGGCGACGATCACGTCTTGCTGCTCCTGCAACCAGCGGTAATACTCCTGAACGGCGGTCATGTTACCTCCCCATTCCCTGCACGAATGCCGCGCCGCTCTCTACGGTGCCCGTGACACCGGCGTTGGGGCGACGAACCCGAGCGCCTCCCAGGATTGCCGCCCGATCTTCGGGCCGTACTTCTCCTTGGAGTGGAAGGCACCGCCGAGATCAGCCTCAGCGAGCATCCGCAGCAATTGGGACTCACGGAAGTGGAGTGAGAACGTGCGCACATCCCGGAACGCGCGCTCGACGGGGAGAGAGCGGAAGGCGGCCCGCGCGCCGCAGACGTCGAATGCCTTACTCGTCACCATCAGCGCCATCTGCTTGGAGGTATGCAGGGCGCGCATGCCTGCCATCTCCGCCTCATCGTACCGCCCATGCTCCCACAGCCACGCGGCGTACCACATGGATGTCCGCGTCGCCTGGATCGCGGCGTCCATCTCACCGACGGTGAAGGCAATCGTGTCGTCGTTCATGAGGAAGGTGCGCTGCTTCAGGTAGTCGAGGACGAAATCGAAGACGCCCTGCGCCGTGCCGAGATGGTTCGCGCAGTAGGCCAGCGTAAAGGTGCGCGGGTCGTGCTGCACCCAGTCCCCCGGTTGGCCGAGCACGTTCTCCCACGGCACGAAGACGTCATCGAGGACGAGGCTCCAACTGATTGTCGCGCGCATCCCCATCGTGTCCCAGTTGTCTTGGAGGGAGACGCCGGGGGACTCCTTCGGCACGACGAGCGTCGTATATCCTTCGGCCATCGTCTGCGAACCGGGCGCCATGACGTAGACGACGTAGTAATCCGCGACCGGCGCGAGCGAACCGAAGTGCTTCACCGACGTCAGGCGGAAGCCGCCATCGGTAGGTACCAACTCGGCGCGGCGGGTGCTCGTGTTCACCTGCCGCGGATCTGTCTCACTCCCGCAGGAGGCGATCAAGGCACCACGCGCGACGACGTCGCCGAGGATGTGGCGCTTCTGCTCCTCGTTGCCGAGCAAGGCGATGATGCCCGATGCGTGGGACTGGATTTGTAGGAGCTGCGCGGTAGAGGCGTTGCCCGCCGCGATCGTCTCCAAAATGGTGTAGTAGGTGATGAACCGCTGGCCGTCCCACATGCCGTGCCCGCCCAGTTCCTCGGGCACGGTCAGCGTGAGGAACTTCTCCTCGCGCAAGCGCACGAAATCCTCGTTCGGGAACGCCGCCGCCTCGTCGTATCCCTGCGCCCGCGGCGCGAACTCAGCCGCCAGCACCTTCGCCCGCTCGATGAGCCGCCGATCTTCAGCCGAGAATGCAAAGTCCACCGCAGTCCTCCCCGTCGCGAGATCTGTCGCAGACGCGACGTCAGTCGTGTGAGCGCGGCGCACATGGCGGTGACAGCAGAATGGCGTGCGCTGTAGCGATTCGCCAAGTGTGCAGCGTGTCCGGCTTTGCGCACATCGTAACACAGCGCCAGGGAGCAACGGCATTGAAAAGGGGATTAAGCCACATCATCCTGGATCTTCCGCAACGACGATACTGCTGGCGAAGTCAGAAAACAGCAGGAAATACCAGCGCTGGTTGGTCGAATCGTGGCTCGTTTGCCACGTCCGTACGTTTCTCCGACGTTTTCGCCAGCAGTATTAACGACGGTGAAGCGAACTGGGCGCCCCAGCAAGCCGGCCAAGGAAAATCGCATGTCGTTCATCAGAAGGGGCGTGCCAATCGCGAGCATCCCTTGTTCCTGCTTGAATTTCCCGCGCGTTTGGATTCATCCTCCCCTGAGAAAGACCCGGCATCAAGTGAAAGCAAATGATGTTCGCCGAATCTCTCGAGGCAGGGCGATTAGCGGGAAGAAACCCGCAGTCGCATACCGATGTTGTTCGCCGGAAGCGGATGAGGCGAAGAATGGGGCAAACTGAGCCATGACCTACCCATCCTCTCTTTGCCGTGACGGTGGCAAACCGGCTATGCTTGCCTTCGTCGATACATCGTGGTCATCGTCTCGGCCGCGCGGCGTCTGCTCTCGGATTGCAGTCGGCGCTGTCCGGTCGAGCACGGTGACAGCCTGAAGGGAGGAACCGATGCGTGTCGCGGAGATCCAAACGCTCTACGACTACAACTATTGGGCGACCGACCGTATCTTACACACGGCCGCACGCATCACCGATGAGCAATTCACAACGCCGACGCGCTTTCCGTGGGGGAGCCTGCGCGGCACGCTCGTGCATATCCTCGCGGGGGAGCGCTACTGGCTCTCTCGCTGGCAGGGGATGCCACCGCGCCCGGATCCGACCCGCGGGGACTATCCCACGTTGGTCGCACTCCGCGAGCGGTGGCCGCACGATGAGGCCGAGATCCGCGCCTATCTGGCGACACTGACGGACGATGACCTCGATCGCCCGCATACCTATACCCTGCGGAATGGCGCTGCATCCACCGCACCGCTGTGGGCGCGGATCGTCCACGTCGTCACCCACGGGACGCTGCATCGCGGCGAGGCGGCACAGATGCTCACCGAGTGCGGGCATTCTCCCGGCGATTTTGACCTGGCCGACTTCCTGGACGAACGCGACGCGTGAAAGAGATGCGTCTGTCCGCCAACGTGACAGCACATATGTGTTGGATAGGTCATGGCTAGGTTTGGAATGGGGTTAACAAAAAGAAGTGGCGCGAGGCAGGGGACGCATTGCCATGGGAGGGAGTAGGGGAAGGGAGGGGAAGAGATTGCCTTGTCTTCAGACGACCCGCATGACCCGTGCCATACTGGTTTCACTCGTTGGCGGCATGCTCGCTACGATGCTCCGGCGGTGACACAGCGGAAGCGGGCACGTCCTGCTCTCGGCGCAGGAGCCGCCTTTCCAGTGTGGCGATCTCGTCCCGCAGGTCTTTCAGCGCATCGGTGGCGAAGGAGCACAGGCGCTTGGCCGGGGGTGCGAGACGAACTTCCGGCAGAACTGCTCGACCGCAAGCATGGCGACAGTCAGCCGCCGTCGCATCATGCGGAGCGAATGGAATTCATTCTCAAATGTCAGGTGCTGCATGATGTCCCGCCTGTCCGTCAATCGAGTGAGCGGTTGCACCGATTCCTCCCTGGCACAATGCTTGCCACCGGCCGGTAACGGGCACGATGCCAACACATCGATGGAAGCGGGGAGGCCGGAGTGAAGAACGGGCGTGCCAATGACGAGCAAGGACGTGTCCTCGCGGCGATGGAGCTGGCGCGACGATTCCATGACACTTACGCACGCCTCGCGCCCACCTTCGGGGAGGAGGCACACACCGAGAGCGAGGTGCGATGGGGAGGGGTGTCAGGGCCGCACAAGCGGCTAATGGTCGCGGTATGCTACGAGATCCAGCGGGGCGATGAGGCCGGTTTCGCCCCGCTGCGAGACGTGGTGATGGGCGTCAAACAGGCGTGGGATGGCGTGTGCGCATGCCATGAGGGGTTCGACGGCGACGAAGTTGCCGATCCATGCGGCGCGGAGGAAGACCGCTTCGATGCAGCAATCGCGCACCTGGTGGCGGTGCTCGACGGGGATACCCCCGATGGGTCGCAGGACGCGACTTGGGGGATGGACGGTCATCGGTGACGCGGCTGCCGATCATCCGCGGCGGTGATCGGGCATCACGCGTCGGACATCAGCGCCAGTGCCGGTCGTGATCTCAGCTCGTCATGGGGCGGACCCCGGCGGTCGGCAGTGCTCGCTTCGCCGCCGTTCCTCTCGTCTGGACCGGCGGTCTGATCCACGATCTCATGGTCATCCTCCACCGCAGCCGAGCGCGCATACTTCAGGTTCTGGCTGCGGCGCATGCGCGTGTGATCCTTGGTCGTATCCATTATCTTCCCTCCGACTGTGCAGAGCGTTTGCTGTCACCGTGCATCGTTGCGCCCTGCTGCGGCTGCGCACTGTTCCCTTCGACGGCCACTTCCTCCGCGGCGAGCCAGTCCTGTTGCCCGGCCTCCGGCGCGGCAGCCCGTTGCGCCAGGGTCTGCGCCTCTGCCGCCTCGGTAGCGCGCGTCTCCTCCCCTGGCGTTTCCGGCAGGCGTGCCGATGGCGTCTCATTCATTGATGTCACCGGCGTCTCGCTTCCTCCCAGCGCAGCGCTGGGTATATCTCGGCATTCTTCAGCATGTGCGGCGGAAGGAATGATCGCCAGCCGTCCTCATCCGCCGCGACGAGGGGAGCGTCGAGACGGTCCGGCAGCGCGGGATCAGCAGCGGGGAGTGCGTGCTGGCGCGGGACGCGATCCCGTTGCACTGGGGTGGGAGCAACGACCGCCGCGATCGCGTGCATCACGTCGTCCCGGTCGAGCGGGCTCCCCACCAACTGACAGCGCATCACCCGGAGGATCTCGGTTTGCAGTGACCGGGCAATCGCCTGCGGGCAGACGAGCACCACCCCGATGTGCATCGTCGCCGGGTCTGCCCAGATCTGTGTGAGGAACGCCCAGCCATCGGTTCGTCGTCGCCACCAGCGATCCGAGATGATGAGCGCGGGCCGGTACCGCGCGACCAGCGCATGGGTGCAGACCACATCGGCCGGTCGGCAGCGCAAGGTGTGGTAGCCTTCGTCAGTGAGCAGCGTGTGCAGCAGGGAGAGGACGGCGGGGTCGTTGTCGAGGAGCGCGATTAGTGGGGCCGTCATCGGGCCCTCTTCCCGCAACGCTGGATGAGACGACAGAAGCGAGGGGCGGCTGTGGGCCACCTTCCCGTGGGACGCCTGGTCGTCATCAGCGTTGCCCAAACAGCGTAACACATTGCGAACGGGTTCACGCCATCCGCCAGAGTCTACAGAAATCTGTACATTCAGTGGATTGCCAACATTTCGATTGCCAAAAAAGATCATCGGGACGTTTTCGTGGTATCATGTTCGTGTCTAGTTCTTGACCCCCGCTCGACACCCCCGACATTGTGGTCCGCGCCCCACCGGCGCAGGCGATGCGAAGTTCTCCTGGGTCGCAGAGCGCCATGCACCATTGGGTGGATGCGCGACGCGAGGAGCAATCGCATGGCTACGACACAGGATAGGCTCGCCCCACCCCGGCGCCGACCGGGACCGAGGCCGCGCGGACGCACGGTCGTTCCGCTGACGATCACCGTCACCCACGCACAACGGGCCGGGTTGGAAGCACGTGCGGACAGCGAGCGGACCAGCGTCAGCACGATCGTACGCCGTTTCGTCGCTGCGGGACTCGCCGCGAGCGGACTGTGCGGCCTGTTCGTCCTCACCGCCCTGATCGCGATCGCGCCGATGCGCCTCACCCTTTCCCGAGCATGGTGGTCGTCATGAGCAAAGGTGTGTCCACGATGCAGCAGCGTGAAGCACCGATTGAGGGAGCGAATGACAGCCAGGCGATATCCCCGGCCCGCACCGGCGACTTCCTCTTCGGTGGCACCGCCGCGCCGATCGCGGCGATCGTCATGGTCATTTTCATCGTCCTCCGGTAGGCCGCGCGGCGGGCATCGGAGACAACCATCCCCGGAAAGGAGAAGCACCATGGCGTCGTCGATCGAGAAACCCAGCAATCCACACACGGCCGACAAGGAAGCACCTGCGCACGGGAACGGCCGGACGGCCGGGATGCCAGCCGCCGCAGAGGCGAGGAAGCGCGCCGTGCGGCGGGGCGCGAACATCCACATCCAGGACGAGGATCAGGCACCGACCGGCAAGAACGCGGGCGACGAGCGCGCGGCGACCGAAGCCTCGGTCCTCGCTACCGCGCCGTAGGCCAGGAATGCAGGATTGCCCTACCGTAAGGCGGAAACGCGCGACCTTGAGAGGCGGAAGCACATGCACGGGATAGGCGATCCGATGACCGACGGCTCGGGCATCAGGCCGGGACCGGGCGGCACGGCAGGACGCGGCACCGTTGCCACGGTGGATGGTGCCGAGCAACCACCGAACACTGGGCACCACGGCATCGCACGGCATCGCCCCCGGCATGTGGCGAACCGGGTGACCTGCCCGTCACAGCGCCCGCGCGGGAAGAACAGCATGGGGAACCATGCCCGCGCCCGTCACGCCCGTCAGCGCCAGCGACGAGGAGACCGTCTTCCATCCGTCATGGCGCAGCCGCCGCGCCATCGCCTTCTGGGCCTGCACATTCCTCGTCACCACGCTCGTCTGGTGGACATTCACGGGTATCCACCTCCGGTCGTTACCGGCGGGGAGGACCCTGCCCGGCACGCTCCTCTATCCGCTGTTTTGGGCGGCGATGTTGACCTGGAGCCGCGTCCTGCGGGGCACCTCACTCACGATCAGCGCCACCCGACTGGTCTACACCACGCGGAGTGGCAACACAGCGGTGCGCTGGCGTGACGTTGAGCGGGTCGGCCGGGGCGCTGGACCGGGTCGGTGGCTGCGCGGCGCGGGGTTGATCCTCTCCACGCCGCCGGACGAGCCGCCGGAGTGGCGCTGGCGGCTGCTCTCGTGGCGGGCCTTCCCCGTCCGGTTCATCCCTCTGGAGCAGTTCGGCACGGACTGGCGGGAGGGGCGGATCGGTCGGGCCATCCAGCAGTATGCGCCAGCGGTGCTCGTCACACACAGCGGGGAATGAGGAAACGACAGCACCATTGACAGGCAACGCGGCACACATAAATGACATACCCGACGCCCTCGCTGCCATGGTCACGGCCCCTGAGCATCACACGCTGCTATTCGAGAGTGATCGGGTGCGCGTGCTGGATACCTGTACCCGGCCTGGTGACTAGTCGTCGATGCATATCTATTGCTGGTCGGCCGCAGTGCGTCGATCCGTCAGGTGGCCCGGCTACTGGCAGCCGGCGATGCGAACGACGGCACATGAAAGGCGTCCACGGTGGATGTAGGGCAGGAAATCGCCGTGAACGACGAGCGACCACGACGCCGACCCGGCCGACGACCGGCGACCGGTGCAAGGTACGCGCGCCTCGCCATCACCGTGGAGCAGGACATGATCACCGCCCTTGCGCTGGAGGCGCAGCGGCGCGGTATGACCCTCTCGGCGTTGACGCGCATGGTCCTCGCAGATTGGATGCGCCGGGAGATGCCGGTCGGGGAGATGCCGCACGACGTACAGACGACGGAAAGCAAGGAAGGGGACGGCCGCTGAACATGCCGATGCCCACCGCCGAAGCGACGGACGCCGACAGAGGTCGAGGATGGAAGGGTTTGCTCGGGAATGTGGGCAGTATCATGTGGCCTAGTCCAGCTGGCGGATTGCCTCACGGGAGAATCTTACCCGGCTGACCGTCGCTCGCGCCATTCCCGGATCGCCTCAGTGTGCAGCGGGTAATGACCATATGTATCGAGCCGCAACCGACGACGCGCGCGTGTCTCCCGCACGAACTCGTCGTCCGGCGCGCTTCG
>JBPCPB010000247.1:0-7663 GCA_050999735.1 Thermomicrobiales bacterium
AATCTGGTGATGTACGCCTCATCGTAGGAACGGCCCGAATACGCGTCCACACTGCCGATTGCTGTGTACGGTTTCCGTATATCTATCTCCGGTCGGTCTATTTTCGCCAAGAGGCTTGCGAGGAGCAAGCGCACACATGCGCGATTTTGTAGGCTTCTTGTTACCAGATAGACTCGTTCGAAAATGTCCGACTTGACGAGAGATGTCGCCAAGTTTGTGAACGCCCGCTCATATGCTAGATCAAAGATTTCGTCTGGGGTATGCCTTGCTCCCACAACGTATCCTCCTTGAATCTCAGGATGTCATAGTTCACCCATAAGACCTCCCGCCGCAGTTCTTTGACGGAGTGGATGTATCGTTCTGGTGCCTCGATACACTGCCACCCACGATACAATTCATTCATGAGATCAGAATGATAACTTGAAATGGCTACTTTGCCCTTGACGCGCCGCAACACCTCGGCGAGTTCCCGATGCTGCTGATCGGTCATCTCATAAGCGTACGCTTTACTGTCTCCACGCGTTCCATGCGGATAGGGAGGATCGCAATAAAACAGCGTCTCGGCGCTATCATATCGCTTGATAACTTCGATTGCTGGTGCGTGCTCGATCTGTACGCGAAGCAAGCGTTGTGCAATCAATGGTAGATCATCAATTGCGCCGAGCCAGCGCGAGACAGCCCCCGCCATCCCCGCTCGACTCGTCAACAGGCAGTGGGCCCACCTGCCAGTACTCGCGGTCTGAGCGAGACCTGTGCGCACCTGGCGAGCGCGAATGTAGAAGCGACGGGCACGTTCTACATTGGACAAGCCTTCGGTGGGTTCATAGATTGCTGCTTCGAACTCTTCACGGGAAAAGGGAGTCAATCCGATTGCCTCTACGAGTGCGTCTTTCTGATCCCGCAGAACACGAAAGAAGTTGACAACTTCCCCGTCTAAGTCGTTGTATGTCTCAATCGGCGATGGCCCCCGATTGATAAGAAGCGCCGCAGACCCCCCAAAGGGTTCGCAGTAGTGGGTTGATTTCGGCAACAAGGGTAAGAGCCAATCCGCATGGCTAAATTTTCCGCCATACCAACCGAACGCGATAAGCTTCCCCATCACGCTGCCTCCAAACGTATCCTTACGCGCCCTGCGTCCGGCGCCATGCCTCGTATTCGGCGCGCCCTTCTTCGGAGAGGGGGTAGTATTTCCGCAGATCGCCGCCCGCTGCCAGACGCATGCGAGAGAATTCCTCCCACTCCGCGTGGCTGCTCGCCTTGTGGAGCAACTCCGGCGCCAGTGTGGCCGGCACGACGACCGCGCCGTCGTCGTCGGCAACGATGATGTCGCCCGGCATCACCAGCGTATCGCCGCAGGCGACGGGCACATTGACGGCGAACGGGGCGATGTCTGTCTGCGTGTGGAAATTCGGGGTGACGCCCCGCAGCCACAACCCGAGGCCGATTTCTTTGGCCTTGGGATAGTCGCGGATGCAGCCGTCAATGACGACGCCGATGCCCCCGCACCCCTTGAAGTAGGTCAGCATCATCTCGCCGAAGACGCCGCTGCCCATATGGCCGCGCGCGTCAACAACGACGATGTCGCCGGGCTGTGTGTGGTAGAGGACGTGCCGGTGCAACTGCTTTTCGGGATCCGCGTACTCATCAACCCGATAGACATCCTCGCGCTTCGGCATGAACTGGAGCGTCAGGGCGGGACCGACGGCCGTCATACCCGGCGTCCAACTCGTGATTCCCCGCAGATGGGCATCGCGGATGCCGAGGCGACTCAGTTCGCCCACGGCCGTCGCGCTGCCGATCCGCGCAAGGCCCTCGATCAGGTCTCGTGCCGGGCGTTCGATATCCGGTGTCTCGATCATTGTCTGTTCCTCTCCCCATCCGAAGTGGGCCATCAGCCTGTTGCCAAAGCCTTCCCAGTATAGCATCCGGCGGCGCCCGCCTCGCCCACCTCACTCGTATAAGAAAATCCGAACGATACATTCGATGAGGACGTATTGGATTGTATCTCTCGCTGTTCTATGCTGCGATGGTGGCAGACCGATCAGCATACGTGAGAGACAAGGAGGAGCAATATGGCGGAGACCGCCGATGTGATCGTCGTTGGGGCGGGTGCCAACGGGAGTAGCACCGCCTTCCACCTGGCTCAGATGGGAGCGGGCAAGGTCGTCGTCGTCGAGCGCGGGCACCTCGCGGCGGGCGCGACCGGCAAGTCCGGCGCCCTCGCGCGCATGCACTACACGAACGAGCCGGAGACCCGTCTCGCGGTCGAGAGCCATCGCTACTTCGCCAACTGGGCGGAGTTGGTGGGTGGGGATTGCGGCTTCTGCCCAATCGGCCTGCTCACCTTCACGCCGCCGGAATACCGGGATCACCTCGAAGCGAACGTCGCGATGCAGCGCGAGGTTGGCGCGGACGCCCGGATCATCACGCCGGAAGATGCGCGCGAACTCGACCCCTCCCTCTACGTCGGCGATGTGACGGCGGTGGCATACGAGCCACGGGCCGGTTACGCAGACCCAAATGCGACCACCTACGCCTTCGCCCGCGCCGCGATGGACCGGGGCGCCACATTCAAACTCGACACGCGGGCAACGCGGGTGCTGACCGAAGGGGGGCGTGTCACGGGAGTTGAGACAACGGCCGGGGTCATTCACGCGCCCGTTGTTGTGATCGCGGCGGGGGCGTGGGCGAACCAACTCTTCGCGCCGCTCGGCATTGACCTCGGCCTCGTCCCGGTCGCGGCGCGCGTCACGCTCTTCCGCTGGGCGTTCGACCGTTCGCCCAAGCACCTGACCTACATTGACCAGATCAACAACACCTGGGCGCGCCCCGTAGACGACAATTGCACGCTGATCGGCGCGGAGAGTGGCGTGCGCGTCAGCCCCGATCCCGAGCATGCGCCGGAGGCGGTTGACGAAGACTATATTCGGGTCTGTCGCGAGAAACTCGTTGCGCGCTTCCCGGTGATGCGGCATAGCACGGTGCGCGGCAACTGGGCGGGTATCCTGATGATGAGTCCGGACGCGCGCCCGATCATTGACAAGTTGCCGCAGCACGAGGGGCTCTATTGCATGACGGGTGACAGCGGCACTTCGTTCAAGACCAGTCCGGCGATCGGCAAGTGCCTCGCGGAGTGGATCACCGAGGGACGCCCAAAAACGGTGGATCTGACGCCGTTCCGCTCGACGCGGTTCGCCGAGGGCAAACCGTGGACGGACGAGCACAACTACGGTATCGCTCGCGCGACGATCTCGCGCTGACCATTGCCTGCTCGCACAGCCATGAGGGGACTGGACGATGCTCGATTTCGACCGCTTCACCTACCTCACGTTCGACTGCTACGGTACGCTGATTGATTGGGAGCGGGGCATCCTCGCCGCGCTCCGGCCCGTGCTGGATCGCCACGGGATCGCGGTATCCGACGACGCGGCCCTTGCGTTATATGGCGAATTGGAGTCGGCGGCGGAGCGCGGGCCGTACCATCACTATCGCGCACTGCTCGCGACGGTGATGGACGGTTTCGGGGAACGGCTGGGGTTCACGCCCTCGGCAGACGAGCGGGCGGCGCTGGCGTTGTCGGTCGGCAACTGGCCACCTTTCCCTGATACAGTCGCGGCACTTCAGATGCTGGCCCGTCGCTTCCGGCTGGCGATCCTCTCGAACATTGACGACGACCTCTTCGCCGGCTCCGCGCGGCATTTGGGGGTCGCGTTCGCCGTCGTCGTCACGGCGGAGCAGGTCGGCAGTTACAAACCTGATCCGCGCAACTTCCGCACTCTCCTCGCGCGGCTCGATGTCGCCCCCGACCGCGTGCTCCACGTCGCCCAGAGCGTTTTTCACGACATCGCGCCCGCCAATGCGCTCGGGCTGACCACCGTTTGGATCAATCGCCGCCATGACCGGGCGGGATTCGGTGCGACGCCGCCCGCGACGGCGCGCCCCGATCTGGAGACGCCCGATCTGCGGACGCTGGCGCGACTGGTGGGAGCCGACGAAATGGGAAAGGAAGCACGATGACAATCCGACAAGAACGACAAGACGACACCGAGGGGAAGGAATGGGGACTTGACACACTGCTGATCCACGGCAATCAGGGACCCGACCCACAGACCGGCGCGATCGTTCCGCCGATCCATCCCAGTTCGACGTTCGTCCGCCAGCATATTGATGACGACGCCCGCTTCCGGTACGCGCGCGGGGCGAATCCGACGCGCGAGACGCTGGAGGCGATTCTCACCGATCTGGAACACGGCGCGGGGGCGAGCGCTTTCGGTTCCGGGATGGCGGCAGTAACGGCGGCGCTCCAATTGCTCTCGGCGGGCGACCACGCCATCATCGGGTACGACTGCTATCTCAGCACGTACCATCTCTTCGCTAACGACCTGCCCCGCTACGGCATCACCGCTGACTTCGTTGATCTCGGCGACCTGGCAGCCGTTCGCGGCGCGCTTCGGCCCAATACGCGGATGATTTGGATCGAGACGCCGACGAATCCGCTGCTGGATATCGTGGACCTGCGGGCGGTCGCGACGATTGCTCAGGAGGCGGGCGCGCTGACAGTGGTGGACAATACCTTCGCCTCACCCTACTGCCAGAATCCGCTCGATTGGGGCATTGACCTCGTCGTTCATAGCACGACCAAGTATCTCGGCGGGCACAGCGACCTGCTCGGCGGCGCCGTGATCTCCCGCACGAAGGAACTGGCAGCGCGCATTGCCGAGCGGCAATACTACCTTGGCGCGGTCCCAAGCCCGTTCGACTGCTGGCTGCTCATCCGCGGCATGCGCACGCTCGGAGTGCGGATGCGCCAGCACATGGAGAACGCGCAGGCCGTTGCCGAGTCGCTTTGTCGGCATCCAAAGGTGACGCGCGTGCTGTATCCGGGGCTGCTGAGCCATTCGGGGCATGCGCTGGCTTGCCGCCAGATGCTGGGCGGCTTCAGCGGGATGGTCTCATTCGCGGTGACGGGGGGCGCTGCCGCCGCGCGGCGGGTCTCCGAGAGCACGCGTATTTTCCAACTGGCGACGAGTCTGGGGGGCGTCGAGTCGCTGATCTTCCCGCCCACCG
Source organism: Thermomicrobiales bacterium (assembly GCA_050999735.1). Lineage (GTDB taxonomy): Bacteria > Chloroflexota > Chloroflexia > Thermomicrobiales > JALYUS01 > JALYUS01. The sequence continues at coordinate 5,068 of JBPCPB010000247.1, forward strand.
CCTGGCTTGAGACCGATCCGGCACTCCTCGCCCAAATCCCCGGCTCGCCGTGGGCGCAGCATCCGGGGTTGATCCGCCTGTCGGTCGGCATCGAGACGGCGCGAGACTTGATCGCCGACCTCGATCGCGCACTTGCGAGTCTGTAATTTACTTCTTGCCCTCAGCGGCGAGGGCGGCGCCGACGATGCCCGCGAGGTTGAGCATCTGAGCCGGAACGATCGGCGTCTGAATCTCGCTGTAGGGAGCGAGTTTGTCGAACTCGTCGCTCACGCCGCCGCCGATGCTGAAGAGGTCCGGCCAGAGCAGCCGCTCCAACTCGTGGAAGTATTCGGTGAGCAGTTTGCCCCATTTCTTCCACGAGAGGTCTTTCTTCTCGCGGACCCCGGCGGAGGCGCGCGTTTCGATGTCCTTGCCGCCCACGATCAGATGGCCGAGTTCGGTGTTCGGCACGAGCTGGCCATCCACGTAGTAGCCAACGCCGATGCCGGTACCGAGCGTGACCATCATCACGCTGCCCATCTTGCCCTTGCCCGCGCCGAAGCGCAGTTCAGCCAGGCCGGCGGCGTCGGCATCGTTGATAATCGAGACCGGGCAATCGGTCTTCGCCTCGATCAGCGCCTGCCCATTCGTGCCGATCCAGGACGGATCAACATTGGCGGCGGTGTACATCACCCCCTGCTTGACGACCGCCGGGAAGCCGACGCCGATCTTGCCTTTCCAGTTGAAGTGTTTGGCGATTTCAGCCATCGTGTCCGTCATCGCCTCGGGCGTCGCGGGCTGCGGCGTCTTGATGCGGAGCCGCTCGCCCGTTAATTCACCGGTCTGGACATTAACCGGCGCGCCCTTGATGCCGGAACCGCCCACGTCAATGCCGAGAATTTCTTCCGTCTTACCAGCCATTCCACTCCCACCTCTCCAGGCATCCGCATTTCTGCCGCGCGTCATCTCTTTGCGTGCCTGGCGCACAGTGTAGCCGCGAACAATCGGAGAGGCAAAAGTCCGTACCGATGGGCGGTTCAATCGGTTTCGTCCATTCCGGCATTGCCACTCGGATGGATCAATCCCACCGCGCAAGGAGCGCGGGCGTGAAGTCTGTCAGGCTGGGCAGGAGAAGATCAGCCGCCGAGAGGTCTTGCGGTTGCAGTGCGTCCGGGTTCGGCACAGCGATGCAGCGCATTCCCGCCGCTTTCGCCGCCCGCACGCCGACGGTCGCATCCTCGAAGACGACGCAAGTGGCGGGCGGCAGGCCGAGCCGCCGCGCCGTAACGAGGTATGGCTCCGGGTGCGGCTTGCCCTGTGTGACCTCCGCCCCGGTGACGATGACGGCGAAGCGATCCGCGATGCCGAGGCGATCCAGCACGAGCGTGATGTACTCGCGGATGCCGGAGGAGGTGACCGCGAGCGGATACCCGGCGGCTTGGAGCGCGTTGATTGCCGCGACCGCGCCGGGCATCGCGGGGAGCGTCGGCGCATCCCGCAGGGCGGCGAGAAAATGCTCCTGTCGCCGCCGCATCAGCATATCTACCGAATCGGCGATGTCGAAGTGGGCGCGCATCTCCGCGAGCAATTCGCTGATCCGCCGCCCCGAGGAACCGAGGCGAATCGCATCGGGCAGATCATCGTAATTGTGTCCGAGCGCCGCGAGGACCGCGCGATCCGCCGCGAAGTGCAGCGTCTGGAGATTAATCAGCAGTTCGTCGAAGTCGAAAATCGCGGCGCGAATCGTCATGCCGTTATGGTACGCGATCCGGGATGGTTCGTGTACCGTCTTCGCCGGACAGCAACAAGACATCTCCATGACCACAAACGATCTACTCTCTGTGCTCGGTCGGTGCTACCGTTGCATCCAGTAACGAGGGAGACGTGATTGGAATGAGCAGGGTGAAACAAACATGAGGGAAACACCACAAACACTCTTTCACATCATCAAGCAAGCCGTTCCGACCTCGGCCGATTTCTTATCAGGGGCGCAAAGGGGACAGACGAAGCCGCGCGATCCAGACCGCGAGCGTTATTGGCACGGATTTTCCGCGTTCAATACACTGGATGGAGCACGTAATCAAGCACAGCGATTTCGGAAACTCGGAGAATTTATTGTGGAAATTGCTGTCGCTGGCGTCGTGGGTGTACAGTATGAGCAGTCGTTCGGCCCCGGTCATTATACGGTCTGGGCTGAACCGGATACATGCGTTCGGAACGTTATTCGCGTGTATCCTGTTTGGGATAGAGAGGAAGAATAGAGATGACGCCTCGACCATACGAAATCTGGGATTGGGACACTGCAAATATCGTCTACGCTTACGCAACGCTCGAAGAGGCGTTCGCAGATGTGCGTAAGGAAGTGACGGTCAATGGTCCGGAGAGTGCCGCGACGTGGTTCCTTCAATACGATGATCGCGTCAACGGCTACATCGTCGCAGAAGGCAACGCACTCGTGAAGCGAGCGTTCGCGTCGGCTATACCCGTTTCCGGCTAGTATCTCGCCACGCTGATTCTGATGGATGTATCCTCTCTGCATGATCGGTTGTCCATGCAGGAGGAGAGCAATGCGAAAAGTATACATCGTCAGGTTGACCGGAGAGGAACGGGAGCAGTT
>JBPCPB010000324.1:0-10191 GCA_050999735.1 Thermomicrobiales bacterium
CGCAACTGAAAGACCAGTTCGCCGCCTTCCCGAATGGCGCGCAACTGCTGCAAACGCTGCTCGCCAACACGAAGGACGCGCTCGTCTACGGGATCACCGGCGTCTTCATGATCGGCATGATCCTCTCCTTCGCTGCTTTCGTCCTCAACTTCTGGCTGAAGGACCTCCCTTTGCGCGCCTCCTTCACGCCACCGGAAACCGCGACCGCCGAGGCGGCAGTCATTGGGAGCGAAACCCCGCTTGGCGCACCCGCCCTCAGCGCCACCAGCCAGGGCAACGATTGACGGAGTAACAAGTCAAAAGGGGTGATCGGAGTTCCGTCCATTGCCACCTATGACTTGTTACTTTTACTGCGACGAAGGAGCATGCGATGACTGAACGACAGAAACCACCTCGTTTGCAGGCTGGGATGACGCTGGGCGTCGTCGCGCCGTCCAGCCCCGGCCCCGAACGGTCGTGGATCGCGGGCAGTACCGCAGCACTCGAACGACTTGGCTTCCGTGTCGTCTTCGGCCCACATGCCTACGACCGCCGGGAGTATCTCGCGGGCGCCGACGTTGACCGTGCCGATGACCTGCTCTCGATGTTCTTTCGGGACGATGTGGACGCGGTGCTTTGCATGCGTGGCGGGTATGGCGCGATCCGTACCGCGCATCTGCTCGACCGTGACCGGCTTTCGCAGCTCGCGAGCCGTCCACCGAAGCCGTTTATTGGCTTCTCGGACATCACCCTTCTTCATACTGTCTTTGGGAAGGAACTCAACTGGGTGACCTTCTACGGGCCGGGATTCACGAGTTTCCTGCGGGCATCCGAATACACCCTTGCTGCCTTCCGCCACGCGTTGATGGAGACCGAGCCATTCGATGTTTTGCCCGACCCCGATAATCCATGCCCAGTGGAGACGCTGGTGCCCGGGGTGGCGGAGGGGGAACTGGTCGGCGGCTGCCTCCCGCTCATTATCTCCTTGATGGGTACGCCGTGGGAACTCGATCTGCGCGGCAAGATTTTCTTCTTCGAGAACGTCCGTCGCGCCCCGGTCGAGATTGACCGAATGCTCGTCCACCTGCTGCTTGCGGGGAAACTCCAGGAATGTGCCGGTTTCGTGATCGGCGAGCATGTGGAGTGTGTACCGCGTTCGCAGGGAAATACGCTGAGCCTTGAAGACGTCTTCGACGACCTCATTCGCCCTCTTGGTATCCCCACGATGTACTACCTCCCCATCGGTCACGGTAAGCATATCGCCACCTTGCCTATCGGTGCATCCGTGCGGCTCGATGCAACGAATAGAACACTCCGGATGCTGGAGGCGGCTGTTACGTGAACCTGCCGATGGAACGCGGTGACGAAGAAACCTCCGAACTCTTCATGCCGCAGCATCTGATTGCAGCGGAGTTGCAGGGACTTCACGGGGATGCACGGATGATCTGGACCGACAGAGTAACGCGACATCGCGTGTTGCGAAATCTTGCCTTACCTGCCACATCGGGCATGTATGGAGGGTCTGCACTACGAATTGATGAGGCCGTTGCCAAGGGGATGCGCGTGCTTGGATTGCCGCGCGGGCGAACGCGCGGTTTCAGGATTATCTCACTTGGCAACGGCGTGCGTGGACGCAAGACCCCGGACCGTTGGATTGAAATCAGTGAGAACCACGTCGCGGAAATGCTTGAGCCACGATGGACACCCGACGGCATCTTCAAATCATGGGTGCATGAATCACTCCATGCACGGCGGCCATATGCTGCCCCAGAACTTCAGCACACCGAATACCCGGCCTTTGCGGGGTATGAGGAAGGGTTAGTCGAGGGATTGACACGATGGATCGTTCAAGATCAGGCGGGAATGGCCTATGTTCCAGCATATGAATCCTACGTGCGGGCATACGAGGTTCTGTCTTTTGTGCTTGGTATCAGTGTGGAAGCGCTCTGGCGCCTTCTCTGGCGATATCGCTTCGGTACGGTGCGTGCGGCTTTTCCAAGGGAGGCCAGTCGTATCTGGTATAATCTGACGGGGCGATGGGCCGCTGAAGAGCGATTACAGAATGCTGCGGACGCGACCTTCGCTTTCCATGGACGAATGCCTCCCTGCTCGGAGGCGGATTTGACGGCTCATTGGAAGGAGGCGTTCGATGACGAAAGAAGCGTTTCTTGATCGCGTCGAACACTTTGATCCGGTAACAGAAAGCGCGGACCTTCTCGCATTCCTCGATCGACCATACCCGCTATTCCGTGGCGCGCTGACGGATACCGAGCATGCCTGGATTGGTGATCGGGCAAGCACCGCGTCAATGACTGTCGCGCTCCAAACCGATACCCGGACATCTCCCATGCCGATGAGACAAGTGGCTACCATTCCATAACCATACAAGCCAAGCCGTACGATCCACCGCTCGTGGCGGCGCCTGCCGCTGCAATCTGTGGCGACGGGCGGTATGTCGTCATGCTATTCTCGTGGATACTGATCGCGTCTATTCTGCTCGTGTGAGGAGTAAATCGTATGGCTGGACGACAGAAACCGCCCCGTTTGCAAGCTGGGATGACGCTCGGCGTTGTCGCGCCGTCCAGCCAGATTTTCGAGCGCTCGGTGATCCATCGCGGCGTCGCGGCGCTGGAGAAATTGGGCTTCAACGTCGTCTTCGCCCCGCACGCGCGGGATCAATACGGCTACCTCGGCGGGTCGGATCGTGACCGAGCCGATGATCTGCTTGCCATGTTTTTTCGCGATGATGTGGACGCCGTGATCTGCATGCGCGGCGGTGTCGGCGCGAATCGCACCGCGAACGCGCTCGACCGCGACCTGCTCGCCAAACTGAAAGACCGCCCGCCCAAGCCCTTCATCGGCTTCTCGGACATCACCGTGCCGCATGCCATCTTCGCGAAAGAACTGAACTGGGTCACCTTCTATGGCCCGATGATTATCACCTTCCCCCGCGCGACGGAGTACACGATTGCCGCCTTCCGCCGCGCCTTGATGGAGACCGAGCCGTTCGACATCCTCCCCGACCCGGACGATCCGTACGTTGAGACAATGGTGCCGGGCGTCGCGGAAGGGGAACTGGTCGGCGGCTGCCTGCAACTGCTCGCGGCGCTCGTCGGCACACCGTGGGAAATGGAGACGCGCGGCAAAATTCTCTTCTTCGAGGATGTCCATGTCCCGCCGTTCTCGATTGATCGCTCGCTCTCGCAACTGATCGCGGCCGGGAAGTTGCAGGAGTGCGCGGGCATCGTCATCGGCGAGCATACCGATTGCGCGCCAAGGAACACCCCATCGCTCAGCCTCGAACAGGTCTTCGATGACCTCATCCGCCCCTTGGGTATCCCGACGCTCTATCACCTGCCGATCGGCCACGGCAAGCATCTCGCCACCCTCCCCATCGGCGTGCAGGCACGGCTCGACGCGACGAACAAGACCCTCAGCATCCTCGAATCAGGGGTTCAATAGGAAGGACTCAGGACTAAGCGGGCGATAGGTGAGAGGCTGCTGAAGAATGGATGAAAAGCGTGGATACCGAGAAAACAGCAATGGACGCCGAAGCGTTACTTAGTCCTGAGTCCTTAGTCCTTAGTCCTTCCCCCGCCGTCGTGACACTCGGTGAGGCGACGATTGATTTTATCGCGACGCGGGTCGGCACGTTCGACACCTTCCCATCGTTCGTGCCCGCGCCCGGCGGTGCGCCCGCGAATGTCGCGGTGGCAGTGGCTCGTCTCGGCGTGCCCGTCGCGTTCATTGGTCGGGTAGGGGATGACCCGTTCGGCCATGCCATTCTCGCCAGTTTCCGCGCCGCCGGAGTAGACATCAGCGCGGCGCGCGTCACGCGGGAGGCGGACACGGCGCTCGCCTTCGCGACGTTTCCAAAAGCGGGCGAGCGGCAGTTTAACTTCATCTGGGACCGCTCCGCCGCGATGACTTACAACCCGGATGATCTGCCCGTTGATCTTATTCAGCGCGCGCAATGCCTCTATGCCCGGCTCGGTCGCTCCTCCGGCAGCCCGATGGAGCGGACGGCGCTGCGGGCAATGCAGGTCGCGCAAGAGGCGGGGATCGCGATTGCCTTCGATCCAAACATCCGCCCCGCCGCGTGGCGCGACTTGCAGGACGCGCGCGATTCCGTCTGGAAAATCTGGGAGTACGCGAACGTCGTCAAACTGGCGCGGGAAGATGCGAGCATCCTCACCGGCCAGAACGATCCGGCCCGCGCCCTGCGGGAAGTCTGGCGGCCGCACATGCGCTTCATCTGCGTGACGGATGGCCCGAACGGCTGCTGGTACACGCGGGATGGGGAAGAAATTCGCTTCGTCCCCGCCTGGCCCGCTGAGGAGGTAGACGGCACGGGCGCGGGCGACGCCTTTCTCTCCGGTCTGCTCGCCGCGATGCACGGCCACGGCTGGGCCGCGCCGCTGACGGACGACGATATTCGCTTCGCCTCCGCCGTCGCCGCCGTCTGCGTCACCCGCTGGGGCGCGCAAGCCTCCCTCCCCACCCGCGCCGAGGTCGAGGCGTTCATACGGGAAAGGGGATAGCAATCTCTGATTCACGCCGAAGAGATGGATGACGTGCTCGTTGTATTGACCGTGACCAGGACTACCGCACCGCGATCCTGCTCGCCCACATGCACAACACAGGCGGATTTGCGACCGAAGCCCGGTCGCCGTCGGACTACTATCACCTTTTCCGGTCGCTTGACGAGCAGGCGGACGCGAAACCGCATGAGATGACGACCGAGCAGACCGTACTCCGGATCTTCCATCTCTTCCGCGAGGAAGTCATCAAGGGTACTCGTCTTCACGCCGTTGCCACCTTTCGCGTCCGGCGCGAGTGGCTCGTCTTCGTCTCAATCTTCGCGAGCAGGGTTGCAGGATGCTCCTCCGCGATTTCCAGGAGCCGCAATGATGGTCCGGACGGCGGCCGCGTTCCCTGTTCCCACGCGCGCACCGTCTGATCGCTCACATTCAGCGCGCGGGCGAACATCTCTTGCGACAGGGCAAGTCGCTGTCGCACCGCTCGCACACGCGGTGCATCGTAGGGCGGCGGCGTATGAACGGTCACGTCGGCCGGGTTGCGATAGCGCACATGGACGCGGGCAGGCAGTTCACCGCGCTCGAAGGCAATGGCCTCCTTGACGCCCGCGATCAGCACCGCGCCGAAATTCTCCTCGGTCACTTCCAATGGTTCGATCTCTGTGTTCATGGCTCTCTCTCCAATACTCTGATGAGCGTGCGGAGTTCTTTCTTCTCCGCTTCCGACAGATTCTCACGCATGTTCTTGGCATAGACGGCGATGAGGTAAACGCGTCCCTTCATCTCGACGTACAAGTAGATTGCCCGCGCGCCGCCGCTCTTGCCGCGCCCTTGCAGCGCGACGCGCATCTTGCGCGCCCCGCCCGTGTTCGGGATCACATCGCCCCGGCGCGGGTCAGCAATCAGTTCCATCTCAACTGCCATCAGATCGTCATTAGTTATCCGAAGATGTGCCGCCGCGCGGTCAAAGATCGGGAGATAGATAAAGGTGGGTAGAACATCTTCCATGCCTATTACTACTACAGTGTAGTAGTTTTGTCAAGGAGTGGCGAGGGCGATTTGTTTCCTGACGAAAGGAGAAGTCATCATGTCCTTCTCCGGCATGCAGAAAACAGGCTGCAATCACAATCCATTCCACGCGTTGCGGTTCGGTGTATGGGCAAGTGCTATACTGCCGCGTGGGGAATGAGTACGCGACATGAATCAGGGCAGGAAATGAACGAGACGACGAGCGCGCCTGCGACGGCGTACGACGACATCACGACGAATGTCCTCTCCCTCGGCACGGGGAAAGGGGCTGCCGCCGCTGGGCGATCTGCCCTGTGGGCACCCGCGCCGGGGCTGGTGATCGCGGGGCTGTTCTTCAATGATCGGAACATTTTTCGCCGGGTTGAACGCGGCTTGACGCATCTGCCGGCCGATCCGAACCGGGGCGCGGCGGAAGTCGTCGTGCTGCCCGCCGGGCCGGAATTGGCGCGGGTTTCGGCGGGCATTGCCTGGCTTGATCCGGAGAGCGGTACATGGATGGTCGTCCTCGGCGAATCGCTCGCGCCGCGGATGGACATTGATCTCTGGCTCTCTGAGCAGGGCGAAGCGGGCGCAGCGATCGCCATTGATGGCCCGCGCGGTCTTTCCCGCCTCTTCGGTGAGAAGTTCACCGCGATTCGCGCCCCGATCACCGAGGTGGCGGCGTTCGATGATCTGCTCGGCGATCCGACACTACCCGACGCACTCCGCGCCCTGCGTGACGGCATCCGCCGCCGTCGCATCATCCATGCGGATGAAGCAGAGACGCGCACCATCACGCCGCAAAGCACGAGCCTGAACGAACCCGGTTCCGGCCTGACACCGGACGACCCCGCCGTCGCCCTGCCGCAGTTCCGCTTCGTTTTCACCGAGGCTGAGGAATTCAAGCGCGTCCGCGCCGCTCTCGAAGAACCCGCCCCCGATACGCACGACCTCTACGGCGAAGCGCTCGTCATCCCGGTGGGAGAAGAACGAAGGACTAAGGACTTCGGACGAAGTGATGACGACCCTACTCAGTCCTTAGTCCTTCGTCCTCAGTCCTCCGACCCGGAGATCATCGTCGTGGGGGCGATGGCGTGGCGGCGGGTTTCGACGGGGTGGACGCTCGTCATCGGGCGGGTGCGGACGCGGTCGTCGCTGGTGGACCGGTGGCTGGACGATGGTAAAGGTGACCAGCGGACGCGCGTCCTGCTGGCGACCGTCAACAAACGCGGGAGTACGGAGCAGCCCGTCGCGATTGATCTTCTCTGCCGTGTGACTGACCTGCGCCCCGAAATGCAAGACGCGGATGATCCCTTCGTTCCCTTCGCTCCCGGTCAGGAACCCGTCGTCACCCTCGTCCGCACCGCCGCCTTTGCACTCAGCAATGAGCAATGAGGAACGAGCAATGAGGAATCGGATGCCCGTCGGGCAGGATATGCCCCTACAGGTCGCTGTCGGCTGTCGGCTGCCCGCTGCCCGCCTACTCATTGCTCGTTGCTCATTGCTCATTGCTTCGCGACCGGAGGGAGCCGTTGCTCTTCCATAGCACGACCGCATTCGAGATCGGCGGGTTGGCCGTCAAGTGGTACGGCCTCTTTATTATGGCGGGCGTGATCGCCGCGACGCTGCTCGCGCATCGGATCGCGCCGCTCAAGGGCGAGGACCCGGAGCATATCTGGGGCTTACTCCCCTACCTCGTCGTCTTCGGCATCATTGGCGCGCGGATCGCCTATGGCGCCGTCCGGCACGATCAGTTCAACAGCCCGATTGAGTTGATTACCCGCTTCCGTACCGGGGGCATCTCGATCCAGGGCGCCGTCGCCGGGGCGTGTCTCGCCGGGTGGGTCTATTGCCGTGCTAAAGGAATTCGCTTCCTGCGCTGGGCGGACATCATCGCGCCCGGCCTCTCGCTGGCGCAGGGGATGGGCCGCTGGGGTAATTACGCCAATCAGGAAGAGTTTGGTCGCCCGACGACGCTACCGTGGGGCATCTCGATTTCACCTGACCGCTTGCAGGCGAAGTGTGAGGCGAGCAAAGGGTCGGACTGCTTCTCGGCGACGCAGCATTCTCATCCCGCCTTCCTCTACGAATCCATCGCGGACATCGGCATTGCCCTCGTGCTGCTTTACCTCTTCACGCGCGTGATGGCGCCGAAGCGATGGCGGGACGGCGATATTTTCGGCGCCTACGCGATCCTCTACGGCGTGACGCGCCTCTTCACGGAATCCATTCGGGTAGATCGCGCGCATATCGGGCCGCTGCCGGGGGCGTACTGGGCGTCGTTCGCGTTTATCCTCGCCGGGCTACTCCTGATCCTGCGCAACCGGCGGCTGCCTGCCCCGAACTACGCACTGCCCACGCCGCCGAGCGACCTCGAAACGACGGGCGCTGCCGTCCCGGCCGCCGCTGCCGCCGTTGCGGATATTCCCGTGCCTACTGGCCGCTCCACCGATGATGGCGATGCCGCGCCGAAAGCGAACATGACGCGCTTCCGCACCGGCTACCGCCGCAATCCGTCGCGCGAAAATGGCACTGCACCCGCCACGCCCGCCAACATCCGCTCCAACGATGACGACGAAGATGATGGCGCGGCGTTGACCTGATCTCCCTCGTTCGGACTGTAGCGGTTGAGCGGGCCGTCGCGGCGGTCAACGGCGGTTCAGCGCTCGATTCGGCCTTCGTGCAGATCGCTGACCGCTTTGGCGATGCGTCGCTGCCGCGTCTCGGCGGTCCTGGCCCCCTCAATCGAGAGCACGAACTGCCGCTGATTGCTATACGACAACCCGTCGAAGTACCGCCTGGCGTCCGCCTCACGGTCGAGCGCGTCCGCGAAGTCGGGCGGCACAACGACCGCGCGCGGCTCGGTGTCGAGTGCGATGCCAACATCCACCTCGTCGCCGGCGGCGACACCGGCGCGCTCGCGGACCTCTGCGCTGACCGGGAGCATGAACACCTCGCCCCTCGGTGCCACCGTGCTGCGGTACGTGTGGCCGTTAATCGTGACGCGGACCGCTGGCCGCTTGCTCGACCCGAGGCTCGCAACGACCTCTGCCGGAACCTCGATACCCGTGGCGGTCTTACCGCCGAGTTGGATTGCGGTGCGAAATTGCATCAATGCTCCTTTGCTGATTGTGTATGCAATTTGGATGCGGTAGCATATTGCGGGCCACACCGCATCTACTCAATCGGCGGTGCCCGACAGTGGCGCCTTACGTGCCTGCCGACTGGTACGTCAGGGAGAGGACGCCTGTGCTGAAGGTCTGTGCGTCCACGAGTTTCAGTGCCACCGGATCGCTCCCGTCTGGGAAGAGCCGCTTTCCGTTGCCCACGACGACCGGGTGAACGAGCAGATTGAGTTCGTCGAGCAGGTGGTCGCGCAGCAGCGACCGAATGAGCGTGGCGCTGCCCGTGATGCCGATGTTCTTGCCGGGCTGCTGCTTCAGCCGGGTCAGTTCTTCGACGACGTTACCCGTGATCAGCGTCGAGTTCTGCCAGGCGACCGTGTCGAGGGTTGTGGAGACGACGAACTTGGGTGTGGTGTTCATGCGGGCGGTAAACGGATCGTCCGCAGGGGCCTCCGGCCAGAACGATGCGAACTCCTTGTAGGTCACCCGACCCAGCAACATCGCGTCCGCCGCGTCCATCTGCGACGTGACCGCCTGCCCCATTTCGTCGTTGCGGTAGGGGATTTGCCACTTGTCCGGCGACCCCACGACCCCGTCCAGTGTGATGAACAACCCCGCAACGATCTTTCTCATGGTGCTCTCCTCCGATTTCTTCATAGTGACTTCTGTCCGCTATCGTCTGTTACGCTTGTTGAGCCTCCAGCTCTCTTACATGATTACCGCTGTGGGTCGAACTCCTTGAGGGGCCGCACCTCGATACTCCCCACGCGTGCTGGCGGCATCTTCGCGGCCAACCGAATCGCCTCGTTCAGGTCTCTCGCCTCGATAAGATAGAACCCGCCTAACTGCTCCTTCGTCTCGGCGAAGGGGCCGTCGGTGATCGAGACCTTGCCGCCCCGGACCCGGATGGTCGTGGCCGTCTGAACGTATTCCAGGGGGGACGAGGTAATGTAGTGGCCGCCCCGCCGGAGTTCCTCGCGGTAGTCGAGGACCTCGTTCACGATGGCGTTGTATTCGCTCTCGGGTAAGGCGTCAATCTTCGTCTCCTCGTGGTAGACCAGGCACAGATACTTCATCGTTGCCTCCGCATTGTGATGGACCGGCTGTCGTCAGAGAATCTTCGGCGGGACATTATTGCGCGCGTCAGGCGGATTTCACACGATAGTGAAGCCCAACGACCCCTGAATGAAACGTCCTGGATGCCAGGAGTTTCAGCGCGATCGTCTCGGTAACGTCTTTGAAGAGTGGTATGCCCGTGCCCAGAACGACCGGATTGACATTGATCCGATAGTCATCAATCAAGCCGAGGCGGATAAACGTGTGGGTGAGCGTGGGGCTGCCGAAGATCATCAGGTTCGTACCGGGCTGTCGTTTGATCCGCGCAACTTCTTCCGCGATGTTCCCTTTCACCAGTCTCGTGTTAAGCCACCCCACCTGGTCGAGCGTTGGTCTGAAAATAGGCCCTCCTATGCGGCGCGAGGTTCAAGCGTCACGGTGTACCCCAGCCCTTCCAGTTGGTGTACGAGTCGCCGCTCCGCTCC
>JBPCPB010000405.1:0-6921 GCA_050999735.1 Thermomicrobiales bacterium
TGATGACGAACCGACTGTCCTCCCTGTTGTACCACCGAGTTATGTCCGGATGTCAGTCACCTTGAGGTGCATATCGCGAACAAAGCGACCGGAGCGGTGATCAGGGATCAGATGCCGATGATCACGATCACCAATGCGATGGGAATGTCCCGAGCGCTTGACGCGATGGCGATGTACGGTGTGACGGCCGGGGTCAGCGACTGGCACTTTGGCAATAACGTCTATCTGGCGGACGGCGCCTACACGATCAGCGTGCAGGTGGGAAACGAGCAGACCGTCTTCAAGAGCGTGATGGTGATGAGCGAGGCGACGATGGCGCCCATGCCGATGCCCACGACGCCAATGCCAATGGTCGCCCCGACACCCGTGACCGCGCTTCCGTCGGCCCCACCGCAGACGGGTGGGGGCAGCGAGGCGGCAGTCATCCGACGGCTCGGTGACGGCTAACTGCAGGTCACGACACACGAGGGGCGAGCAATCGCTCCTCGTGTCCCCTGATCGCCCGAGTCCTTGTCGCCCAAGGAATAAAAGCCGACACGAAACCGCTGCTAATGATGGTTACCACGTCGCTATCAACATCCGGTGCGCGAGTCCGCGCCACAGCCAAGGCGCTCTACTGGCGTGGATGATGATTCAGACGAACGGCATCCCGGCGGGGCGTGGGCGTCTCGACTTGTCGCGTCGCCCCATACCGTGTCGATTGAGAGGAACGAGGGATAAGAGATGAACGCAGAGAACTTCCCGATCTTCCACGCCAGTGATGGCATGGGCTACACCGTCCGGCGCGACAACATGCGCTATCGCGTCGTCTCGGTCATTGCGGAGACGGTAGCGGCGACAGCGACCATGCCAGCGATCGGCGAATCCTTCGAATCGCGCCATGCGGCGGTAGCGGCGGCGCAGCGGCGGGCACGGCACCGATCCGCTGGGTCGTAGTGTTCCGAAGCATCTGACGATTATCGCGCGGTAACAACGAAAAGGCACCAGGGAAAACACGGGGACGCCAGATCGCTTGCGTAGCGTCTTTCTACGCTGGGCGCACGGCGACGAGAGCGAGTCACCACTCCAACAATCAGTCAGCGGTTTGTTCGCTTGTCAGATCAAGCAAGAGTTGATCGGGCTCAGGATTTGCCTCGTTTTCCCATGCGTCCCAGCCGCGACGAGGATGACGTGCGATGAGTTCGAGATCGGGACCGGGGCGACAACTCTCGATGATGTCGTATTGTTCGTCGGACATTGCCCGCGAAATGACGCGCTAGGTTGTCGTGTCCGTGATGAGGCCGAGTGCTACCAATTGCGCGATCAATGATGTGAGCGCGGCATTCGCGCCCTTGCTTCCTGTCACCGTCGGTTTCGTAATGGCAGCCGCCCCATAGAACCCGATCAGGCCCACATTCGAACCGATTCCAACCGTCCCGCCCGTCGGCTGCAGGAGGAGGGTCAGCCAGGTGGTCGCCTCATTGACGGCCTCGATATAGCCGACATTCTGGGTGGTATCAAAGCCAATATTGAGCTTGTGGGTCGTGTCTGCTGTTCCGCGGAGCGCCATCTGCGAGGCGAGTCCCGACCCCGAGCGCGTCAGGTTTCCGACCACCTCAAACGCTCGCGTCGGGTTGGTATTTCCCGTTCCCACACCGAGCGAGAGCGGCACTGCCAGTCGCGCACCCGCAGTTGTGGTCGATAGCAGCAATAAGACACCCGTACCGGTCGGGTCTCCGAATCCATTGCTCTTATCGTAACCAATGCATGTCGCGCTCGTATTCGCGCCGAGAGAGAGCCCGACCGAGCCGCTGCCCTCCACCGAGAGGAACGTATTTGAACTCGTCCCAAACCCCGCCGTCACATTGTCCACCTGCAAGATACCCACACCCGTCCCCGCAAGGCGGTTGAGGTAGACCTGCTCGAAAACGTTATTGTCGGATGCGCCAAGCCAGACGCCGGGTGCGCTGTCGCCTGCAACGCGACCGTGATAGATAAAGAGTTGCTGAAAGAGATTGTGGCATACATTCCCGGAGATAATTGCCCCCCCGCTCTGGGCGGGATCAACGATCAGCGCCGTTACCGCGTCACCGAGGTAGAGGTTCTGAAGGGTATTCCAACTGAACGTGTTGTTCGGGTCGGACGGGCTACCGTTGATGGTACCGCTCACCGTGCAGCGCAAATCCGCTGTTTGACAGCCGTGGATATAGAGGTTTTGGACAAGGCAATATGCCGCCGCGTCCAGTTCCAAGCCATACGTCGCCAGGTGGCTGCCATCGATCTCCAGGTTGCTGATCGTGCTGCCATGCGGCCCACTGAATGTGAACATTGACGCCGTTCCGCCCGCCCACACAATGCGACTGCGATTGTATGCGGCGACGCCGATCATGTTCACGGGACTGCCGTACGCCACCGTGATCGTACGACTGAGTTTGTATGTGCTGGGTGGGAAGAAGACGGTACCCTTGACGAGCGCGGCAGCAGTAAATGCTGCCTGAATCGCGGTCGTGTCATCGGTCACCCCGTCGCCTACCGCCCCATAATCCTTGACATTCGTGACGAGGTCCCCTTGCTGGACGACTTTCTTCTTCAGCGACCCGTCACTGTTGTGCTCGACCTGCAAGAACGTATTGAGAATATCGCCCCATGCATCCGTGTCGCCGCCTGGTGTGGGTAAACGTGCCATCGATTCGTTGTCGCTATGCGCGTCCTTTCTTCGTCCCCCCATAGGCGCCCGAACCAAATCCGCTCGGCGCATGAGGGCCATCGTGCGCGGGAAGTCGCAGCAGGGCATGCAGCCCCATAACACCGAGCAGGAGGAGGCCGATCGTCAGCAGGAACTGGCGACGATCCATCTCCGTGTGCAACAGTTCATTCAGCGCATCGAGTGTATTTGCAATGTTCATGTATCTATTTCCTTAGCATAAATGACTCTGCGCCGTCATGTCAAGTGCGACGGGCATGCACAATCGCGAGCAGCCCGAGCGAGACGTAGTAGAGGGCGATGATCGGCAGAGCGACGAGCGTCTGATTGACCGGATCAATCGCCGGGGAGAAGAGCGCACCGATCACGAAGGCGGCGACGACGAGATGCCGTTGATACCGCAGCAACTTTCTCGGCTGCACACGGGCGATGCGATCGACCAGGAGGAAGATGAGCGGCAGCTGAAAGAGGACGCCGAAGAGCAGGAGGTAGCGCGTGACGAAGGAGAAATACTGGTCCGCCGTGATGAGGGAGCGTACCTGGGGGCTGGCAAACCCCTGCAGGAACCGCAATGCAGCGGGCAGGCTCAGAAAATAGGCGAAGGCAATGCCACTACCGGCAAGGAACCACGAACTACCAACGAGGAGGGTAATCGCCCGCACCGGGAGGCGGAAAGCGGGGAGCACGAACCGCATGCCATGGAAGAGCAGGACGGGCAAGGATGCGATCACCGCAAACATCATGGCGATGGCGATGAGGAGCGAGAAGCCGCCCGCGGGAGAGGAGTAGTAGACGGGCGCGTGCAGCGGGAGGAGGAGGATGCGGATCAGGGTCGGCGCCAGGATGTAGCCGAGAATAGAAGAGAGAAGAACACACGCCAGACACCAGGCAAGACGGGCGCGCAACTCAGTGAGGTGTCCGATGAACGACATACGCGGCGATGCCGGCCGCACGGTTTCCGGGTCACTTCTTGGCGTGATCGTCCGGGTGCTCTTTGTCCTTGTCATCAATGGGACTGCTGAACCCTTTGCGCAATTCCCGGATCGCTTCGCCGATGCTGCGCGACAACTCGGGGATCTTCTTGCCGCCGAAGAGGAGCAAGACGATGAGGAGGACAACGATGAGTTCATCAAATCTGCCGATGCCAAACATAGGGCGCTTGTAATGTAAGCTGACTTTATTATATTCTTAGAGAGAATGAAATATCAAGCGGCAAAATCGCTCGGACGAACACTCCTCCCGGTAATCGTTATCGCGGCCGCCTTCCTGGCGCCGCCGCATGTTTTCGCAGGTGCCTATGGCAGCGGCACGTACGGCGCGAACAACTACCAGACGAACAACCCGGTGGCGCAGATCATCGCGGCGGTGACCACGCTCTTCTCGGGGGGCGCATCCCCCACAACGTGCTCCCTGCCGACGCCCGGCACGAAAGCGCCCTGGCTCTATGCCGCCATCGCGAACGATGGGAACAGCGCGACGCTTTATTTCACCGATGCATCGGGCAGCTACGATCACTACGCCCTGACCTACGGTTTCTCGTCCGGCAGCGACCAGTTCGGCGCCGACAACATTGGCGGGCGCGGAATGCGGACCTATCGTGTCACCGCCCTCGCGCCGAATACCACCTACGTGTTCAAGGTCCGGGCGGGTAACGGCTGTGCCCCCGGGTCGTGGTCGAACGAGCTATCAGTCACGACGAAATCACTCGTCTCCCGCGACGACTTGCGGTTGTCTCAGCAAGGGATCGCGACTGGGAAAAAAGCATCAAATCAGACACCGGCGTGTGCCGCCGTGTATACGGTCAGATCAGGTGACACCCTCTCGCGCATCGCTCAGGAGGCCCTTGGCGACAGCAGCCACTATCCGCTCCTCGTCGCGCTCAACAAGGCTACGTACCGGTCGCTCGCCTCCTCCACGACGTTACGGGTCGGGTGGAAGCTCACCCTCCCGTGCAAGGGCAAGGAACAGCCCAAACCAGTGGCGGGATATGATGTCAACATCGCCGTGCGAGACGCCACCAATAAACCGGTCGCCGGTGCGACGGTCACTCTGCATTCAGTTCCTCAAACGGCGACGACCGACGGGCGTGGCATTGCGATGTTTCACGATGTGGAGCGCGGGCAACATCACGTAGCCATCGCGTACGGCGTCTATCGAGGAGAAGAGTCTGCACTAGGCCACATGATGCTGCACGGATATTGGCAATCAGACAGGCAAGCCACTATACTCCTCCACTCGACATAATGCTGGGATGACGGATACGCGCAGTTCGTGCCCCCCTCGCCATCCCTGATCGGAGGGTGGACGGCGATGAGGTACCGGCAGCGTATCGAACTGACCGACGACTGGCAGCAACTCGATCTGCTCGTCCGCTTCCCGGAACAGCACACCGACGAACTGATCCGGCCGGTCGTCCTCTTCGGTCATTCCCCGGCCGAACGCGCCCGTCTGACCGGCGCACCGCAACGCACCTTGTATCGGCAGGCGGCGCGCTTCGAGCGCGAGGGAATGGCCAGCCTCTTCGGGCCACCGAAAGTGGAACGGCATCGGACGCTCCCCGAGGCAATCCAACGCACGATCCTCGTCCTCAAAGCCGAGCATCCCGCCTTCCATCCCCATGAGATCGCGAAGATCTGCGGCGTCCAATTCGGGCGGCGTCCGAGCCATCACACGGTGCGGCGCATCCTCGCCGAAGACCCCCTGCCCACCCTCGTCGGGCGGCGGTTCCCGCCCTATCACGACATCGCCGACCCCACCGCGCGGCGGCACGCGATACTGACGTTACACGGCGAGGGATGGACAGTCACGAGCATCGCCGCCTATCTGCATGCTGCCCAGAGGGCGCCCGCACGGCACACCGTCCATGACACCTTGAAGCGCTGGATCGCCGAAGGGTTGCCGGGGATGGCGGACAAGAGCCACTCCCGCACCGATGGCGTGCGCACGGTCGATCTTCCCGTGATCGCCGCGATCAAACGGTTGCAGGAGATCCCCGAACTCGGCGCCTTTCGGATGCACGCGGCACTCAAACAGCAGGGGATTGAGTTGAGCCCGCGTACGTGTGGCCGGATCATGGCGCGCAATCGGAAGTTGTATGGGCTGGCGAAACCGGCGCGCGCCCCACACACGAAGACGCCGCAGCCCTTCGCGGCAACCCGTCGGCATCAATACTGGAGCGTGGACATTCGCCATCTGGACATGGCGAACATCGGCATGAAGGTCTACTGCGTCTCCATTTTGGAGAACTACAGCCGCGCGATCCTGGCGAGCGGCCTCTTCCCGGCACAGGATCTCTCCGCCTATTTAATGATCCTCTACGCGGCGATCCGGCAGCACGGTGTGCCGGAGACGCTGGTCAGCGACAGCGGTGCGGTCTTCGTCACGGCCAAGCAAGCCAAGACCATCTATGCCGCGTTGGGGATCGAGAAGCGGGAGATCGAGCGGGGCAAGCCCTGGCAGAACTACATCGAATCGACGTTCAAGATTCAGCGGCGGATGGCGGACTGGCATTTCGCGAAGGCGACGAGTTGGGCCGAGTTGCTCGCGGTGCATGACCAGTGGGTGGTCAATCTCAACTACCAAGTCCATTGGGCACATCAGGAACGCGATGATGATCGGCGCACGCCGCGTGATGTTCTCGCTTGGTATACCGGGCGGCAGGTGACGCCAGAGGAGTTGCACCGCCTCTTCTACCGCACGCGCTTCGGCCGGAAGCTCGACAAGATGGGCTACGTCCGCTTTCGGCATTGGCGAGTCTATGGCGAACGTGGATTAGCACGGGAGCGGGCAGCGGTCTGGCTGTATGGAGAGAGCCTGACGTTGGAGTTCGCGGACGAGCCGCTGGCACAGTACAAGGTGCGCTACCA
The DNA here is from genome assembly GCA_050999735.1 of Thermomicrobiales bacterium. Taxonomy (GTDB): domain Bacteria; phylum Chloroflexota; class Chloroflexia; order Thermomicrobiales; family JALYUS01; genus JALYUS01. The sequence continues at coordinate 6,550 of JBPCPB010000405.1, forward strand.
GCCAGACAAGGTGCATCTGCTGGCGGTCGAGGAGCCGCAGCTCTTCGAGACGCCGTATCAGTCGCCGCAGTTACCGTTGTGGGAGTGGCGCGATGAGGAATGGCTGAAGGTGATCCGTCGTCCGGACTATGCGCCCCGCGCTACCCGCCAGGAGGCGGTTGCACAGCCGACCCTCTTCGCGCTTGAGGTGGGATGAGGGGAGGCGGCGCGACGTTTGACAGCCCTCACTGCCGGTATGTGTGCAGCATCATGTGAGCCTCCCGTGTCAAGCGGCGGGTTGCAATGGTGGCCCGAGCGCATTGCCCGCCCTCACATCCGGTGCCATAGCGCGCCCCTGTTCCCGCAACAGCCGGTAGACAACATCGACCAGTC
>JBPCPB010000376.1:0-8770 GCA_050999735.1 Thermomicrobiales bacterium
CCACCGCCGCCCGCGCGCACCGCGACCGTAATCTCCCGCGCCAGTTTCGTGAACAGCGCGCCGCGCTGCACGTCCTTCGCGCCTTTCTGGTGCTTAATCGAACTCCATTTTGAATGTCCGGACATGACGATGCTCCTCCAGGACGGTGCGGACCCGCCGCATACGCGCAACGAATTCCACAGAGAATAGCACGTACGGACAGGTGCTCGCAAACCGCGCGAGAACCGATTTGATGTCCTGTGCTACGCCTGGCGGGCCATCCGAGGATCAAGCACGTCACGCACGCGATCGCCAAAGACGCCGACGCTGAGGACAACGAGGCAGAGCGCCAATCCTGGCATCGTCGAAATCCACCACGCATTGCTCAGGTAATCGCGCCCGTTGGCGATCACGAAACCCCACGACGGCTGCGAACCCGACACACCGAGGCCGAGGAAACTGAGCGATGCCTCCGCGATGACCACCAAACCCATTTCCACCGTGGCGATCACGAGGAACGGGGCGACGACTGAGGGCGCGATATGCCGCCCAAGGATACGCGGCGCGTCCGCGCCACTGGCTTGTGCCGCTGTCACGAATTCGCGCTCCCTGGTCGTGAGCGTCGTCGCCCGCGCGACGCGCGCGAACGTCACCCACCGCGTCAGGGCGAGCGTGATAATGACATTCGCGATGCTCGGCCCCAGCACCGCGGCGATCAAAATGGCGAGCAAAATTGAGGGGAACGCGAGTTGAATATCGGCCAGGCGCATGATGACGGTATCCACCGGGCCACCGAAATAGCCCGCGACCATGCCGAGCGCGGAGCCTGCAAGACCGGCCACGATCACCGTCGCGAGGCCGATCACGAGCGAGACGCGCGCGCCCCGCACGACCTGGGCAAGCATGTCTCGGCCAACCTGATCGGTGCCGAGCCATGCACGCGTGCCATCTTGAAGAACCGTGCCGGGCGGCTTCAGGCGCTGCCCGATCCGCACCGTGATCGGATCATAGGAAATGAGCAACGGGCCGATCACCGCGATGATGGCGTAGAGGATAAGCGGAATCGCCGGGCCGACGATCCGCCGCGCAACGCCCCGGCGATGGGAACGCGCGCGTGCGAGCATCCCTTTGCTTGGTTGCGCCCCCGCGCCGGTCGCCGATGCGCGCTCGGACGGATGGTCGAGGAGATCGCGCGAGGTATCCGCACTCATCGGTAGCGAATCCGTGGGTCGAGATAGCCGTAACTGACATCAACGAGTAGATTGATCAGGATGAATCCTCCCGTGATGAACAGCACCCCGGCCTGCACGACCGGATAATCGCGGTTACTGATCGCCTGCACGAGCAGTTGCCCCGCACCCGGCCAGCCAAAGACGGTTTCGACGATCACCGCGCCGCCGAGCAACTGGCCTAACTGGAGGCCGGCAACGGTGACGACCGGGATGAACATGTTCCGTAAGGCATGCCGGACGATCACGGCGCGCGGCGTCAGCCCTTTCGCCTGCGCGGTGCGGATATACTCCTCGCCGAGAACTTCGAGCAATCCCGTGCGAATCAGTCGCGTCAGGATGCCGACAAGCGGCAGGGCGAGCGTGAGCGCCGGGAGTACAAGATGCTTCCAGCCACCGATGCCCGCGCTGGGGAACCAGCGCAAACGGCGCGCGAAGAGCAGAATAAACATCAAGCCAAGCCAGAAATTCGGCACGGACTGACCGAGCAGTGAGAAGACCGAGACGAGCGCGTCAATCACTGAGCGAGGGCGGAGCGCGGCGACGATCCCGAGGGGAAAACTGAGCAAGCCGCCGATCAGCATCGCGGTGAATGCGAGCGTCGCGGTCGCTTTGAAACGGTCGGCCACGGCGGCAACTGCCGGTTGATTGAGGCGCAATGAGGCGCCAAGATCGAGGCGCGCGACCTGCCCGAGATAGGTCACATACTGCACCGGGAGCGCGCGGTCGAGACCGAGCCGGCGCCGCAGCACGGCGACATCTTCCTTCGATGCCTGTGGCCCCGCGATCAGTTGCGCTGGATCGCCCGGCACGACACGCACGATGACGAATACAATCGTCAGCGCCCCCCAGAGCACAAAGACCGAATACCCCAACCGTCGCAGAATATACGCGGTCATCTGCTGCGACCTGGAATGCGTTGCAGGGAGGATGCTTCATACGGTGGAGGAGGGTTCCGGCTGCAATGCCGGGGCGGAAGGCTGAAGCCCGCTCCACCGGTATCCGCACGGTGCGGCCACCGCTCCGAGAATTCCAGCAAGCCACCGCAGTATATTGGCCAAGTAGACACACGCTCTCCTTAGAGTCCTCGCGGTATCCGTCGCCATGCCCATCTCTTATTGCGAAACGCTGACGTTCATGAATGATGGTATCAGGTTCGGTACCGGGGTGAAGCCGGTTACTTTCTTGTTGTAGACGTAGTTTTCCAGCAACTCGAAGGGGAAGATGCCAACCGCGTCATCCCAAATGATCTTGTCGGCCTGCGCATACATCGTCGCCCGCTGCTTCTGATCCACGGTTCCCGCGGCATCGTTGAGGAGTTTATCCAGATCAGGGTTCGCGTAGCCATTGCGGTTCGCGGACGAGACATAGAGCCGCCGGAGCGTAAAGTCCGCGTCGCCCGTGAGCACGGCGTTCGTCTGGACATCCATGTCCCAGTTGAGTTTGATCAGATTGTCGAGCCAGACACCCGCCTCTTGCCGGTCGTTCTTGACCTTGATGCCGACCGCACTCCAATACGAGACGAGCGCGTCGGTGATCTCCTGAATCTGCGGCCCACCGGTCGGCGACCAGATCAAGTCTACCTCCGTACCCGGCTTAACACCGGCATCGGAGAGGAGTTGTTGCGCCTTCTTCGGGTCGTACGCATAGGGCGTTTGCGGCGCGTAGCCGAAAACCGTGGCGGGGATTGGCGCATTCGATCGTGTACCGATGCCGCTGAGAAGATTCTTGACGATCGAATCCACATCCACGGCATAGGCCATCGCCTGCCGGACCCGTGTGTCCGTGAAGGGCGGGCGCTTGGCATTCATCCAGATGAAGTAGTAGGTGTACGTCGGCGTCGGTGTGACGGTCAGATTCGTGTTCTGTTTCAGTTTCGGCAATTGATCGGGCGGGATCGTCCAGGTGAAGTCAATTTCACCCGTGTCAATGGCGGTCAACCGCGCCGTGACCTCGGGGATAATGACGAAGCGCAGCGTTTGCAGGCGGGGCGCGCCGCCCCAGTATTTCGGATTTGCATCGAGCGTTACTTCGGCGTCGGGCTTGAAGGCGGTCACCATGTAGGGGCCCGAACCAATCGGTTTCTGGAAGAAGCCATCCTGGTTCAGTTTCGCCGCCGGCAGGATGTTGAGTAACGCCGCGCTCGCGAGTACCGTCCCAATTGGCGATTTGAACTTCATCCGCGCGGTTGCCGGGTCCGGCGTCTCGACCGTGTCGAGCGTCGCCCAGAGGGGCGCAATCGGCCCCTTCATCAGCAGGATGCGATCGAGTGTCGCTTTAACATCGGCGGATGTGACCAGGCTACCGTCGTGGAATTTCGCGTCCGTGCGTAGCGTGAAGGTCCAGGTGCTTGGATCGGGCGTCTCCCATTTTGTGGCGAGCGACGGCTTGAATTCACCGCTCACCGGATCGCGCACGACGAGTTGATCGAAAATCTGCCGACCAAGCGTCAACGTTGGGCCTTCGAGCGAGTTGGGGCCAGTCGGATCGAGCGAGAGGACTTTGTTCGGGTGCGCGATCTTGAGCGTCCCCGTCGGCTGGTTCGCCGTGGCGACGCTCGACGCGGCGGCAGCCGTGGGAACGGCTTGCGGTGCGGCGGGCGCGGCGGTCCCGACCACTGATGCCGCAGCAGCCGTTGGAGCGGTTGACGGTTCCGCGGCGGTCGTCGGCCCGGCCGGTGCGGCGGTGCTTGTCGAGCTACTCGTGCCACCGCAGGCGGCGAGGATTGCGGACGCGGCGCTCGCACCCGCAATGGTCAGAAAGACGCGGCGGTGCAAAGTCCGGTTGTGCAGGCGACTCATCATTTCCCTCCCCACGTTTCTCGGCTCTCGGTTCTCGGTCCGTTCGACTGGCTACGGTGTTGCCGCGAGCGCGGCGTCAAGTTCGGGGCCAGGACTCGCCCCAGCGACATGCAAGGTGCGCTGAAGATATTAGGCGGCGGGCGCTTTCGGACGCACCTCATAGGCGCAGACGTGCTGACCGGCGATCATATGCGCGATACGAGTGACGTCGGCATCCGGCAAAGCGGCGCGGAGAAAGGCAATCTCGGTACGGCAGGCCTGACCGTACTTCCGGGCCACGTCCATCACCGCACAGTTGTGTTCGACGATACGATAGGAGCCATCGGGCTGCGCCTCGAAGGCCGCGAGATAGCCATCTTCATCGAGCAATTCGGTGATAACGCGCACCTGCTCTGGGAACGATAGCCCGGCAGTGCGCTGTTGGGCGCGTTCGAGGCGGCGTGCGCCCCGCTTGTCGAAAATCTGATCGAGCAGCGCCGGATCGGCCTGTTCGACGTATTCGAGTAGTTCGTTCGTCAGGTCCGCGTAGTTGCGCGGGAAGAGATTGTCCGCCAGCGGTGTGAGGTAATAGATAAATTTCGGCCGCCCGCGCCCATCGCGCACATCGGAGTGCGCGATCAATCCATCGCGCTCCAGCGCGGTCATCTGCTGCCGCGTGCCGCTCACGGTCACGCCGATCGCTGCGGCGATGTCTTCCGACCGGGCCGAGCCGCGTTTTTTGAGCAACGTCAGGATCTGTCGGCGCGTCTCCGGCATTGCGGACAGCGCGGGTTGAATTTCCGTCGGCATCGTCCCTCCCTCCGGCGCACACAACCACCGCTCCCCCATAGTATACGCCGGGCGCGGAGTTTCGTAAATAAAAACAGAGTTTACTTGCTTTATTCGTCACGATGTGCTACGCTGCGTATACAATAAGAAACGTACAACGGCGTACGCGACGGCCACGATGTAGGAGACGGTGGTGAACATCACGGGACTGTTCGAAACGCACCTCGCGGTCACTGACCTCAATCGCTCCGTTGCCTTCTACCGAGACCTCGTCGGGCTACCGCTCGCACACACCCAGCCGGAGCGCGGCGTTGCGTTCCTCTGGATTGGCGCGCCGGGCCGGGCGATGCTCGGGCTGTGGCAGTCGAATCCAGTGCTGCGCCTGCATCTGCACCTCGCCTTTTCCGTTTCCCTCGCCGAACTGCTCGCCGCACCGGCCAATCTGCGGCAAGCGGGCGTTGTCCCACGCGGCTTCGGCGGAACGGGAGACGACGAGCCACTTGTGTACGGGTGGATGCCTGCCGTGGCGGTATTCTTCGCGGACCCCGACGGCCATTCGCTCGAATTCATCAGCATGTTGCCAGATCAGCCCCGCCCGGACCTCGGTATTGTGGCGTGGTCGGACTGGCAGAAACTCGTCGGTGGCAATGAAGCGCACGAGCGCGCGTGACCACGTTTTCATGCGAGGCAATGGACACATGACGGCGGCAGCCGAACCCATCCGCATCCTCGGCATTGTTGGCAGCACCCGGCGCGGTTCGATGAGTCTCGTCGCGCTCACGGCTGCCCTCCTGCTCGCGGAGGAGCAGGGGGCGCACACCACTCTCGCCGCCGTGCGCGACCTCGACCTGCCGCTCTACAACGGCGAGCGGCAGTTACAGGACTACCCCGCGACCCTGCACTGGCTCCTCGACGAAGTGCGCGCGGCGGATGGCTTCGTGGTCTGCTCGCCGACCTATCATGGAACGATCAGCGGCGCGGTGAAGAATGTCCTCGACGCGTTGGAATTTCTCGCGAATGAGCAGCCGCGCTATCTCGGCGGCAAGGCGGTCGCGCTGCTCGGCTATGGCGGCGCGAGCGCGATGAACACGATTAACGCGCTCTATCACACCGTCCGCACCCTCAGCGCGCAGGTCGTTCCGACGGTCGTCATCCTCTCCCGCGATCAACTCGACAGCGAGCAGGGAGCGATCACGGAGGCCGGGCCGCGCCAGCGAACGGCGACGATGATGCGCGAGGTGATTGACCTCGCGCGGTTGATCCGCGATCAGAAGACGCGTGCGTGACGGTGGCACACGCGGGAGGAGGGATGCGGCGATGGTAGGCGCGGCGGCTTCCGCATCACCGGGGTCGGTACCCGTGCTCCGCGATCCATTGCTGCGGCTCAACGCCGCCACATTCCTGCTCAGTGTGACGATCTACTCGCCGATCCTCGTTCTTTTTTACACCGGGCGCGGACTCTCGCTCTTTCAAGTCCTCTCACTCGAAGCGCTGAACTCCGCCGTCATCACGCTCTTCCAGATCCCCACCGGCGCCATCGCGGATCGCATCGGGCTGAAGCGCATCGTCTTCGCGGGGCACGCACTGCAAGGAATCTGGCTGATCGTTCTGATCGCCTCGCATCAGTATCTCTTCTTCCTCCTCGGCTACGCGGTGCTCGGTGTCGCGATCTCCCTGCGGTCGGGTGCGACCGAGGCGTGGGTCTTCGAGATACTTAAACAACGCGGTGAGACGTCGCGGATGACGCAAGTGCAAGGGACGCTCTGGGCCGCCTCGCTCGTCGGGCGGATCGCATCGGCGCTGCTCTCCATCGTCGTCGTGCGACGCAATAGCGATGGCTACTTCGTCAGCGCGCTCGCGCTCAGTGCGGTGGCGTTCTTCCTCTCCGCTGCCATCATCGCCACCGTACCAAATGTCGCGGTCTCCATCGAAACGCAAAGGCGCTCGCTCGGCGCGCTCGTCCGCGATGGTTTGTATCTCTTCCGCACGCGGCCGCGCTTTCGCCATGTCGCGATCGCGACGGTCGTTACCGATCCGCTGCCGTATGCCCTGCTGTTCCTCTACCAACCCTATTTCAAGGCGGCCGGGACGCCGCTCGCGCTTTACGGGTTCGCGGCGGCTGCCGCTGCTGCGGTGGGCGCGGTGGTATCCCGTCACGTCCATCGCCTGGAAACACGCATCGGCGCGCAACGGGCGTTTCTCGTCTGCACGGTCGTGCCGTCGCTCCTCTATCTCGCGATGGCGCTCGTCTTTCAGGCATACATCGCCGCCGCGTTGTATGTCGTGACCTTCGGCGTCATGCAGGCGCGCTATCCGCTCGCGACCGCGCTCCGCAACCGGCACGTCGAATCGTACAACCGCGCGACCGCCCTTTCGCTCATCTCGATGCTCGATGGCGCGTGGGGATTCGCGGCAAAACTGATCGTCGGTCGCGTCGCCGATGCCAGCCTGCGCACCGCATTCATCGTGATGGGTCTCGTGCCGCTCGTTACCTACGCGATCACCCGCCTGCGCGATGACGACGTAGAGACCATCGCAGAGACGTGACTGGCTCATTTCTCTGGTGACAGCAGGCTTTCCAGCCTGCCCCAGCGGGTGACGATGATGATGGCAAGGAGCGGGTGCGATGACGCATCGGAACAATCAGGAGCGCGGAGGCGGGCAAAATCTCTCCCTGCGACAAAGCCTGCAAATCCTTCCCCGCTCACTTTGGATTCTCTCCGTAGGCTCTTTCGTGAACCGCTTCGGCACCTTCGTCTATCCGTTTCTCGCGCTCTATCTCACCCGCGTTGGCTACTCCGCAGCGCAGGCGGGCGTAGCGATCACGATCTACGGGGTTGGGAGCATCGCCTCCTCAGCGCTCGGCGGCGTCCTCGCCGACTGTATCGGGCCGCGCGCCACTATTACCATCTCAATGGGGACGTCCGCCGTTACTATGCTCGCCCTTTCGCAGGCACACGGTCTGGTGATACTGACGCTTCTCGCTGGGTTGGCTGGCCTGACCGGAGACCTCTATCGCCCGGCTGGCAAAGCGCTGGTCGCCGCGCTCGCGCCCGCCCCTCACCGCGTCGCTGCCTATGCCTTGAGCCGCTTCGCGGTCAACCTCGGCGTCGCTGCCGGCCCGATTCTCGCCGGCCTGCTCGCGAACCGGGCATTCGGGCTGCTTTTCCTCGGGGACGCCGTGACCTCACTCGCCTTCGGCGTCCTCGCGCTCGTCGCGCTGCCAAGGGGAGTACCGTATCGCACCACGACGGAGTCATCTGAGGCCGGTCGGCGCGGCATTCTGCGCGACCGCGCCTTCCTCCGTCTCCTGATCGCCTGTGCCCTCGTCGGCTTCGTCTATTTCCAAGCATATTCAACGTTCGCGTTGCAGGTGCGGGCGAACGGATTATCGGCGGCGGTGTATGGCGCACTCCTGTCGCTCAATGGGCTGCTGATCATCGCGTTCGAACTACCGCTCACTACTGTCACTCAACGGTTGCCGGTTCGCCCAGCGATCGCCACCGGGCTGTTACTGATCGGTCTCGGCTTTAGCGTGAACGCGATCGCTCATACCGTGCCATTGCTCGGATTGTCGGTGCTGCTGTGGACCATCGGGGAGATGGTGCATTCCCCGGTCTTATCCGCGTATGTCGCCGCTCTTGCGCCACCGCGCCTCATCGGTCGCTACCAAGGATTGTACGGGCTTGCATGGGGAAGCGGGTTACTCCTGGCGCCTGCGGTGGGCACAGCCCTGTTCAGCTGGCACCCGCCAGTGCTCTGGTTGCTCTGTGGCGCGCTCGGATTCGTCGCGGCAACGTTGGTATTGATCGGCGAGGCAACTCCGACTTCCACTACTGGTCTGTCACAATAGTTTTGCCCTGTTGCATGATGCTTTGATGAAAAAATGTCGGGGACGCAGGCTGGGGCCTACGCCCCCCCGATTCCGGTGGCGTAGGCTTCCGCCCTCGTCCCTGCGGGGCGCCGCTTTCGCCTCTTCCCCCAAAACCCTCC
>JBPCPB010000429.1:0-8208 GCA_050999735.1 Thermomicrobiales bacterium
CACTCGGCGAGCCAGAGCGTGCAGATGAACCACGGGTTGCCGGGCACCGTTTCGACATCGTGCCGTACCTGATGATAGTAGTCATCGTGGTACCGCGCGACGCCGCCGACCGCTGTCTTGACCCAGAGTTGCTCCTCGATCGCGCGCATCGTCGCGACAATCGCGGGATCGTCCGGCACGAACATCTCGAAGACAAAGAGCGCCGCCTGGCTCGCATCGAGGGTTGGGTCCTGGCGGAGCGTCCCGCTCGCATCGCGCGAGACCATCCGCACGAACCGCTCGCGGTCAGGATCAATCATGTGGGCGCGCACCGCCGCCTTCATCTCATCGGCGGCGGCGCGATAGGTCAGCGAGAGGTCGCGCTCATTGAATAGATCAGTGAAGTTCGCCGCCGCCTGCAACCCGGCCCAAACGGTCGAGACGCCGAATGCCGTGACACCGTACCGTTCCTCCCAGAGGTCGTGCGAGGGTTGGGGCAGGCCGGTGTTTGGATCGCTGTACGAAAGCAGAAAGTCCGCCGCCGTCTTGATGAGACCCCGGTAGAGCGTGGCGACGAATTCGACATCGCGCGCCTTTCGGTAATGATGCCAGAGACCGGCGATAACGAGGCCGGTACTGTCCTCCTGGATGGGTAGTTGCATGCGCCCGGTCGCATCCGCCCACGGATGCCATGACGAGGCGAGGCGACCGCGGGGCGTGTATTTATGTAAGAAGTAGCCATTCTTCTCCATAATACGCTGGCAAAACTCGTAGAAGCGGCGGGAGAGATGGCTGTAGCCCGCGCTGTCGAGCGCCATGCTGACGAGCGCGCCATCGCGCGGCCAGACGTACGAATAGGTATCGGCGGAATCCTTCGTGATGTCAGAGTCGTTCGCCGCGACGATCGCGCCGCCCGCATCCGTCTGCGTGCGGATCGTGAGGAGCGACCGCTTGTAAATGCGCTGCAGACGCTCCGGCAGGTTGCCGAAGTCCGTCTCTTCCTTGTTGACCCATGAGCGCCAGAAATCCCGCGTCCGCGTGATAAAGGCTTCCGGCCCACGGCGCACGGTCTCGGTATTGAGCGCCTCCACATCGTCGTGCGACACCCCCGCGATCAGCCAGTGAATGAAGGCGCCGCTACCATTCGCGGGGATGCCGTTGTGATGCAGGGCGACCGTGCCATCAATCGCCCCCTGCGCGATCATGTTGCGTCCGAGCACGCCATCCTCGACATCGCGCCATGTCCCTTCGGCGCCGCGCAACTCCTTGACGCCCGTCGCCCACGAGGTGATGCCGGGGATGCCGTTCGCCGTGCCGCCGGCGAGGAAGTAGCGGTCATCTTTGTAGAAAATGAGCGCGTTGGTGAACGGATCGAAGTAGACGGTGTCGCCGACGCCATTGCCGGAGATGTGAAAGTCGTAGTGATAAAAGAGACGTACTTCGCGCGGATAATCGGCATGATTCGTGACGTGGAAACGGCGCACGAGGATTGGCCGGTTGAAGTCTACGGTATCCTGACAAAAGAGGGTGACCCCGAGGCGTGGATGATGCATCGTCACCTCGGTGACGAGCGTGTCCACGCCGTATTCCATCCGGCGTTGCCAATCGCGATCCGTGAACCAGGCGAACTGGCCGTCCACCCAGATGCCGGTGCGGCACGGGTAGCCCATCGTATGATTCTCCTGCCCGACGTTCGGATAATAGATGTCGCGGAGCTCATACGAGAGGTCGAAGCCGATGAGCAGTCCGCCATTCCCGATTGGCAAATCGCGCGGCATACGGAATCATCCTTTCCTCTGGTGTATAACAACTATTATTCATGAAAGTGTGCGGCAGTATAGCGAAGAAGTCAAGTACGTACGCGGGGAAAACCTAACCCCCGCCCCTTCCCTAAAAGGAAGGGGTGACTCATCGCAAATACCGAGGCGTTCCCCGAACGCCCTGATCGCACGGAGGATTGCTCCCCTTCCTCGGGGAAAGGGCCGGGAGTTAGGTTCCCTACACCCCGAAGCCGAGCAGGAACAGGAGGAGTTGGAAGGCGACAGCGGCGATCACTGAGCCTGAGCGAAGCCGAATCCATGTCGTTGCAAATCCTACGGCAAGGCTGATGAGCACAAAGGAGGAGATGATCGTCGCCGGATTCGAGACACCCCCCCCGACAAAGGTGAGGGTATTGGTGACCGCGAGGGCACTGCCATAGAGTAGTCCGGTGGTGAGCGTCGCCTTCGTTGCGGATTGAACGGCGAAGAGGCCGCGTTGGAGGTAGCCGACGAAGAGCGCCGCCCCGACCGCCTTCGTGAAAAGTGCAAGGAGAAGATAGGGAATCGCATAGAGAGCGGAAAGCCTCCGCGCGAGCACGGTGAGCAGGAGCGAGAAAACGAGCATCACGATAAAACCGGCAATGATTGCCAATGATCCCGTTACCCAGCCGTCACGTCGCTCTCCGCTCGCCCGCTGCTCCCAGAGTATGAGAATGCTGATCGGCTGGAGTTCGGTGGGTGCATCGTGGAACGCGGTGCGCCAGTTGCGCAACAGCAGTGCGAGCGCGGCGAGGCCGCATAACGCTGTCGCGATAAAGTCAATAATCAGCCGTGGCGCGCCGGAGATGCCCGCAGTGCGGCAGATCAGATCGAGGATCGCGGGGATCAGCGCGAGGATCGCGTACGGTACGAACGTCGTGAGGAGCAATGTCTGGCGACTGACAAAGAGCGGTGTCGGCTCCGGTTCCGTCGCGACGCGCTCTTCCGCTTCGAAGGCGTCAGTTTCGACGGTATTGGGCTGGTACGTCCCGGCCTGCATCTCCGCAATCGTGCGGGGCACGACGGGTATGCGGGAGCGGTCTGTGACTTTGCGGGCGCCGGGGCGGGAGCGCACATTGGCGGGGGCGGTATCTGTTTCGGGGGGCGAGGCGGGCATCGTCGCGCTCGACTCCGGCAGCATATCGTCGTCCGGCTCGGATAGTGCTTCTACGTCGTCAACGCGCTCCGCTTCAGGACGCACGGGCAGGATAGGCGCGAGATCGGCGAGGGGGGTACGCGTGGCATCGGCTTTGGTGCGGTCGCGGCGGGAAGACAACGAGTGCTCCTTTGCTTGCGGCTCTTTCAGCGTTCCATCGTAGCATTCACGATGGCGAATGTCATATTGCGCATGGACGATTATGGGGCCGAGCCATACAATGCGGGCATGGACGAGCAGCGATTGACACATTTCGACACGAGTGGCCGGGCGCGCATGGTAGATGTCGGCGCGAAGGCGGAGACGGAACGCATCGCCGTGGCGCGTGGCAGCGTAGTCATGCAGCCTGAGACGCTGCGGCTGATTCTGGAGGGGCGGGCGAAGAAGGGCGACGTACTCGCGGTCGCGCAGATCGCCGGGATCATGGCGGCGAAGCGGACGCACGAACTGATCCCGATGTGCCACCCGCTCCTGCTCACCGGCATCGCGATCGCCTTTGAGGCGGATGAAACGGCGAGTGCGCTGCACATCACCGCGACGGTGCGGACCTACGGCAAGACAGGCGTGGAGATGGAGGCGCTCACCGCCGTCAGCGCCGCCGCCCTGACCGTCTATGATATGGTCAAAGCGGTTGATCGGGGCATGACGATCACGGATGTCCGGCTCGCCGAGAAGCATGGCGGCAAGAGCGGCGATTTTATCCATCCCGACGAGTGCGCGCGCTAAACGATCCATATCTCAGTGATTGCCTTGCGCCAGCGGGCCATTCACCCCTATACTGACGCCCACGCGGCAATGTGCCGTGATTGACGGAGTAGGGAAGAGGCATGGCGGCACGCACACCGAAAGCACCGAATAAAGCCCCCGGCAAAGTGAGTGGCGCGAAAAAGCCCACGCCCGTGCCGACCCGCGCGCAACTGAAGGCAATGGAGGCGCGCGCGGCGAGCGCGGCGCGGGCAACGGCCTTTGCGCGCGGCGAAGATATGGATGACGCGCCAAATAGTGGCCGATCTACACCTGCCACACGTAGCGCGCGGACGATGCGCAACGCCAGCCGCTCTGGTGCGCGCGCGGGCGCGGATCGCGGTGTCGGGTCGTATCCCATGCCGGAATTCTCTGTCCGCACCGAGATGGAGTATCACCGGCGCGATCTGATCCGCCTCCTTCTCGTCGCGGCGGCGCTTGTCGTCATCTACGTCGTACTCTGGTTTTTCTTGCACTGATCTCTGGGGAGCCATCGCGGAAGCAAAAGAAACGGGGATGGTCATCAGACCGCCCCGTTCGGTGTACCGTGCCGTGTTACCCGATCTCGTCCTCGTCGTGCGGGCGGCGGGATTCGTCTATCAGTTCTTCATCCTCGACGATCTCATTCTCCTCGGCGTCCGGCTCCAACTCTTCCTCTTCGTCGTCGTCCACCTCGTCATCGTCGGTATCGTCGTCATAGAGACCCGGTTCGAGGGTCGGGCGGCGGACGTCGCGCGTGTAGGCACGCGGGGTATTCGCGGGCTTGCCACTCGTCGGGAACGAGAGGCGACCGCTGTTCTCCGGGCTGCGGAAGGTCTCGCGCACGACGATGCGGAGCGCGCCATCGAGGACCGCCGCGACCGCTGCCTGGTATTGGTTGCCGTTCGCCATCATCGCCGACAACCGGTGGCCGACGCGCGCGGGGAGGAAGCCGATAAACTCACCTTCCCAGTTATAGACACCAACCGATTCGCCTTGCTGGCGCAGTTCGAGGTGGTCGCCGGAGATCAGTTGGGAGAGTGTCGTCTGCGCGACGGCGCTCTCGACGATCAGCATCCTCGATTGGCCCGGTTCCTCGATGAACATCGCCTGCCGCGCTTGCGGCCGTGCCTCGCGCGTGGCGCCGTTTGTTTCGACCGGCTGCGTGCTCAGGAGTTCCATCCGTGCGACATTCTTGCGCGCGATGGGATTCGTCGGCTCGATCTCCAGCACCTTCTGGTAGATGTCCCGCGCGTCGCTGTAGCGGTGCTGCTCCGCGAACGCCTTGCCGAGGCGGTTCATCGCCTCGAAGTCGCGAGGGAACCGCGCGAGGATGTCGCGGTTCACCTGTTCCGATTCCTCCCAGCGGCCGTCGCCCGCCAGTTCCAGCGCTCGCTCCACGAGCCGCCGCTTGCCTTGTGCTCGATTTGGGGTGTCTACCATGCGCGTGCTGCCTCCTCAGTGTTTCAGATCATAAGAATCGGAACCGCCAAGACGCCAGGGACGCCAAGGAGAAAAAGGGAACGTAGCGCGGAGAGCGCAGAGGGTAAATTTGTATTTCTTTTCTCTGCGACCTCTGCGTTCTCTGTGCTCTCTGCGTTCAATCTTTCTTCTTCCTTGGCGTCCTTGGCGTCTTGGCGGTTCAATCATCATTGTTGACGGATGAGTTCCCAGACCATGTGCGGCAGTTGCGGGCGGATCAGTTTCTCCAGCGCCAGCCGCACCGCCGCGGTCGAACCGGGGATTGAGATGACGATTCGGTTGCGGTACGTCCCGGCCGTCGCGCGGGACATGATCGCCGCCGGGCCGATCTCCTGATAACTGAGTGCGCGGAAGATCTCCCCGAAGCCGACCAGTCGCTTCTCTAGTGCGCGATCAATGACATCGAAGGTCGTGTCCCGCCGGGCGATGCCGGTGCCGCCGTTGAAGACGATCGCGTCGCATGCCGGCTGGCTTGTCGCCTCATTGAGCGCCGCGTGGATGCCCTCGCCATCGTCCTTGATGATGCGGTAGAAGGCAATCGTATGGCCGTCCGCGCCGAGCGATTCCCGCAAGAGGCGTCCGCTCGTGTCGGTCTCCTCCGTGCGCGTGTCGCTGACCGTGACGACCGCGACGCGGACGGAGGGCATTTCCGCCGCCGCGCGGGCCTCGTGTTGCGCCGCACTCGTCTCCATCGCTCCTCCACTCGCCTCAGTCGGCAATCGGCAGTGGACAGTCGGCAGAGAATGCCGCGTGCTCACCGCCGACTGCTGGCTGCTGACTGCCGACTCGGACGCCCTCGACTTTCGTCAACGCGCCCTGCAGGAACCACGGCGTCGCGCGGTCAATGCGGACATGCACCATCTGACCGAGCCGATTCGCACTGTCTTCGAAGAAGACGAGTTTGTTGCCGCGTGTTCTGCCGCGCCAGCGGCCATCGCCCTGCCCGTCCACGAGCACTTCCATCTCGCGCCCGACAAGCCGGTCGTTGTGTTCCTGCGAGACGCGCTCCTGCAACCGCTCGACCGCCTGATGGCGCGCCAGTTTCACCTCGTGCGGCACGTCATCCTCCCAGCGCGCGGAGGCGGTGCCCTTGCGCGGCGAGTACATCGCCACATGCGTCACATCGCAGCGGACATCTTCGAGCAGGCGCAGGGTGCTCTCAAACTGCGCGTCCGTCTCGCCGCAGAAGCCGACGATGATGTCCGTCGCGATCGTCGTCTCCGGCATGATCGTGCGGATTGCCGCGATCTGCCGCCGGTAGTCATTCGCGGTATAGTTGCGGCGCATGCGGCGGAGCACCTCGTCGTCGCCCGCCTGCACCGGCAGGTTGATGTGCTCGCAGACCTTCGGCAAATCCGCCACGGCGTGGACGATCCGCTCGGACATGTAGGCGGGATGAGAGGTGAGGAAGCGGATGCGGTCAAGCCCCGGCGTGTCATGGATTGCCTGGAGCAGGTCCGCGAGATCGGTGCCGTCCTTGAAGTCGTAGCCGTAGCGATCCACGATCTGACCGAGCAGCGTCACTTCGCGCACGCCGCGCGCCGCGAGTGCGCGCACTTCCGCCTGGAGATCAGCAATCGGACGCGAGCGTTCCTTGCCGCGCCGGTAGGGAACGATGCAGTACGAGCAGACCTTGTTGCAGCCCATGATAATCGGGACGAAGGCCGTCACTTCCGGCGCGGTATGCTCCGGCAGATAGTAATGCGGCAAGGCGGCGAGGTCGTCGTCCATCTCCGGGACAATCCGGCCGAGTTCCTCCAGCGCGGCAGGCTCGAAAACGAGATCGAGGACAGGAAACTGCTTCATCAGTTCCTCCTCGTGCTTCGTCGCCATGCAGCCGGTGAGGGCGATCTTGAGGTCGGGATTGGCGCGTTTCAGTTTGTAGAGCGAGCCGATCTTGCCCTTCACCTTGTCTTCAGATGCCTGTCGGACGACGCAGGAGTTCAGGACGATGACGTCCGCCTCAGCCTCCGTCTTTGCCGCACCGAGACCGGCATGCTGGAAGGCGGCGGCCATCTGGTTCGACTCCGCGACATTCATCTGGCAGCCGATGGTCCAGATGTAGTATTTCTTATTGGTCGCTGGGGCGATTTCGTCCGGCATTGCGGCCGGTTCCGGCGCCCAGATCGGCATAGTCGGTGTGCTGGTGCTCATTGTTCTGCCCCCGCGCTTCGCGGTGATGATTGCGTCGCACGCGCGAATAGCGCGGACGCCCCGCGCTCGAACGACGAGTATAGCACGATTCTCCCCTTTCCGGCACGATGTTAACCGAAAATGTCGCTCACAGAAACGCGCCAGCCAGGCAATGCGGGTTCAGCGTCCGCAAACTCTCCCATACGGAAGAGCGTCGGCGTGTCGGGGTTATCGGCGCGGTAGGACCGTACCGTTTGCGCGATCGGATCAACGTCCCAGACGACGACCGTACCCGCCGCGAAATAATCAGCGCGTTTCTCCCGGTACGCGCGATCCGCAGCGCTGCCATAGTCGCCCGCCGAACGGACTTCGGCGGCGAAGACTGGTGCGCCATTAACGAAGCGCATCCTGTCTGCCGGCGCGGAACGCGCGATAGACGCCTCAGGGCTGAAGGAACGGCGATGCGGAAGGTTGACGATGTACGCGATACCATCAGTCATCGCGTAGCCGTTCCCCATTGTCCGGACATATGCGCGCAACGCGACGAAGATCTCGCCTGCGACCAGATTAGGCTCAAAGCCGGTCGGTGGCATGCGCACCAACTTTCCGTCAATCAGTTCGTACATCGCGTCATCGGGAGCATGGATGAGGTCCTCAATCGTCGCTTCCGTCTTCGTTGCCATCGTGTATCTCCCTTCCTGTTATCGCCAGTATACCCGATTACACAAGCATTGTGCGCTATTTTCCTTGCCCTGCAAGGGTGTCTGCCTCGTGTCGCCGAAATGTAGATTGACTTTGTGCGCTTTGGTCGCTATAGTAAACGGCACGGTGGGGCGCGAGAACCCACGTCGCACGCCAGATCGAGGAGGCTCCACGCGTGAAACTGATTATCGCCGTCGTCCAGAATGAAGACGCCGATAACGTCGTGGATGCGTT
>JBPCPB010000467.1:0-6643 GCA_050999735.1 Thermomicrobiales bacterium
GCGCCCGGCAAGCGGACGATGCACACGCTTCACTGCTACGCCGTCACCCGCAAGGATGGCACGCTCGCCTTTGTTGGCGGCACGCCCGGCGGCGATCAGCAGCCGCATTGGAACATGCAGGTCATCACCAATATGCTCGATTACGGTATGTCGCCGCAGGAAGCAATTGAAGCGCCACGCTGGACGAGTTTCCCCGGTACCGACCCGGCGAACCTGCCGAACCCGTACGAAGTGCGCATCGAGCGCCGCTTCCCGGATGCGACGCTAATGGAACTGCGCCGCCTCGGCCACACCGTCCATGCCGTGCCGGAGTGGGGATCGGCGGGCGCGGCGCAGGTGATCGCCTGGGAAGACGGCACCTGCTACGGCGGCTCCGACCCGCGCGCCGAAGGCCTCGCCCTCGGCTTCTGATCGGCATATACTGAGAAAGTGCGACATGATAGCGAGGAGTAGTATATGGCGACTCGTACGTTCCCGGAGGAAACGCCCGGAGATGTAACGGCTGCACCAACCACCGAAGACGATCTTGATGATGACTCCTCATTCCCGTCATCTGCGGAGGAGAAGCCGAAGACCGGTCGTGAACTCTACAAGGAGGACTTCATGGCCGCACAAAAACATGTGTCAGAAGAGACGCATGAGGAAAAGGTAGCCGATGAGGCTACTTGGGAATTTCCTTCGTCGTCGCCAGATAAGAAGATACTCACGGGCAGAGCATTGCTGGAATCCGGGTTGGTCGGCCTATGGAAAGATCGTACTGACATTGGCGATACTCTTGAGTATGTTCAGAAATTAAAGGATCAAGGGCGTAGACGGCGTCAGAAGCGTATCCGCAAATACATGCCGAGTTAGTCGGTGCGCTTACTTGATTCAGATGTCATGGTAGACATTCTGCGCGAATATGTACCGGCGCTTCGCTGGCTTCGTACGGTAGCGAACGAGGAATTCGGGCTGCCGGGAATTGTCGTCCTCCAATTGATGGAAGGCTGTAAAGACAAACGCGCCATGGAGCGATTGCAGAGACGGATTGGTCCATATCGCGTGTACTGGCCGACAGCACGAGACTGTGACCGCGCAGTGGCCGCTTTCTCACGAACGCGACTAAGTCATCGCATTGATCTCACCGATGTGCTGATCGGGGAATGTGCGGTGGGATTGGGCGTTCCACTCTGTACCTTCAACGTGCGGCATTTCCGCGCGGTGGCGGGCCTGACGACCGAACAACCCTACGAGCGGGTATGACAGCAACCACCACCACACGAACGACGGCGACGAGTGCGGCGATACAGGGGCGGCAGCGATGGCTGATCTTCGCCCTCAGCGGGGCGATCTTCATGATCAACCTCGACTCGCGCGTCATCGCGCCGCTCTTGCCGACAATTGCGAACGCCTTCCACACCTCCGTCTCGTCGGCGGGCATCCTCATTACGGCGTATATGCTGCCCTACGGGTTTTTCCAACTCTTCTACGGGCCGCTGTCGGACCGCGTCGGCAAGGTGAAAGTTGTCGCCTTCGCGATGGTGCTCTTCAGCGTCGGCACGGCACTTTGTGGTGCGTCCACCTCCCTGCCGATTGTTACACTCCTGCGCTTTCTGACGGGGATCGCGGCAGCGGCGATCTTCCCACTCACGCTCGCGTACATCGGTGACACCGTACCATACGCGCAGCGGCAAGCGACCATCGCCATCCTGATGTCCTGTTCGGCGGCGGCGACAGCATTCAGCACGAGCGTCGGCGGACTGATCGCGGCGATTGTCTCATGGCGGCTCGTCTTCCCAATCTTCGGCGTCGCATCGGGTATCGTCGCGATTGCGCTGCTTTTCCTGTTGAAAGAGGAAATCCGCCTGCCACTGCCGGAGCCGCGACCGCGACCGCGCGACACCTATCTCGCGGCGATCCGCGCGCCCCGGATGCTGCCACTGCTGATGCTCATTCTCGTCGAGGGCTTCATCTATAACGGCGTCTTCTCGTACCTCGGCGGCTATCTCAATCACCGCTTCGCGCTCGGCTCACTCGCCATCGGGCTGTTGCTCGGCTTCGCGGGCGTCATGCAACTGAGTACGGCGCGGGTGCTGCGCTACCTTGTCCTCCGGCTCGGTGAGCGGCGAATGATTCTGATTGGCGGCGGGATGATGGGCGCGGCGTATCTCACGGCGGCGGTGATCCCGAACTGGCCGTTCTTCCTCGTTTCGATGCTGCTCGCTGGCGTCGGCTTCGTCCTCTGTCATACGACATTGCAGACACGAGCGACCGAGACGTTTCCGCAGGCGCGCGGCACGGCGGTCGCGCTCTTTGCCTTTGCGCTCTTTCTCGGTGGCGGCGTCGGCACGGCGCTGGTCGGGAGCATCATCAGTGGCGTCGGTTATATCGCGACGCTGATTGCCGCGGGGCTTTTCCTCTGGGTCTTCGCCGCCGCTGCCGCACGGACACTGATCGCCTCACCGAAACGCACTATGGGAATACCCGCGCCGATCGCGGAATAATTGCGCGGAAATTGCTCGCAAAAACCCCTTGACAAATGTCCGTACATCTCGTATATTCATCATTGTAAGGTCCCGATGACCGCTGCACCTCAGTCGGATACGGAAAGCCGCAAGGCCCACGGATTCGGATGGAGCGCACTGGCTGTCGGGGTCTTACACTTTAACATGACGATCCACCCCCACTGCCCAAAGGGATGACTCGCTCCGATTGTTCGGGGTGTTCCTCAACATCTCGGCTTCAACAAGGAAATCCTCTCTCCATTGTCATGGAGAGAGGACAGGGGATGAGGTTGTATCAGTCCGATTCAGCCGCATTGCGGACTGGGATACCGGGCGACGGGCCATAGTCCGTGACACGGGCTGGGGCAGGGTTCTCATTGAGGCCAAGCCGCCGCGTGAAAGCCACGACGGGCTGCGGCGCCCACCAGTTCCACTTGCCCATCAGCCGCATGATCGCCGGGACGAGCAGGATGCGGACAATCGTCGCGTCCACCGCGACAGCGATCGCGAGGCCGACGCCGATCCCCTTGATGAAGACGACATCGGCCAATGCGAAGCCGCCGAAGACGACGACCATGATGCTTGCCGCGCCGGTGATGACGCGCGCCGTCGCGGCCAAGCCAGTCGCGACCGCCTCGCGGTTGTCGCCCGTCTTTCGATACTCCTCCTGGATACGCGAGAGCATCAGCACTTCATAGTCCATCGAGAGGCCAAAGAGGATCGCAAACATAAAGATCGGTGTGGTCGCGGAAGTCGTGCCGTCCGCCGTGAAATGCAGCAGGCTCGCGCCGTGGCCATCCTGGAAAATCCAGACGAGCGCGCCGTACGAGGCGGTGAGCGAGATCAGTGAGACGAAGACGGCCTTGATCGGCAGGAAGATCGAGCCGAAGGTGAGGAAGAGGACGGCCATCGTCACGAGCATGACGATCAGGATGGCGTACGGGGCGGTCGCACGGATGTCATGCACGATGTCTATTTCCTGCGCCGCCACGCCGCCGACCTGCGCGGTCATACCCGCCGGGGCCGGGGTTGCCCGCACGGCGCGGACAATCCGCTGCGCCGTATCGGAGGTCGCCTCCGCCGGGGTGACGACATTGATGCGCACCGTGTCGCCCTGCGCGAATTGGCTGATGACCGGCTGCACCCTCGGGTCTTGCGCCTGCGGGCCGCCGTAGAATGCCTGCCACTGCGCGACGCTCAGGTTCGGCTGCCACGTCGTCGGGCCGTCCACATGGCTGACATTCGGGATGGCAGCAAGGTGGTGTGTGTACGCCATGAGTGCGGGAATCTTCTCCGGCGCGAGTGGATTACCGCCCGTTGCGCTTTTGAGGAGGACGACCGTCGGCGCCGTCTCACCGCGCGGGAAATCGCTGAAGAGCGTTGCGTAGGCATCGCGACTCTCGTGACCGGCGGGGAGCAGGGTCGTCGGGCTGCCGTTGGCGAGGTTGACGTGGAAGAAGGGCAGGCCGACGCCGATCAGCAGGATGAGTACCGGCACAATGACGAGCAGCGGGCGTCGCATCACGCCATGCGCGAAGCGCGCCCATCCCTTGCCCGCGTTCGGATTGACCGTGCGCCGGAGGGCGAGCCGGTTCACCTTCAGGCCGAGCAGGCTGAGGATCGCCGGGAGCGCGGTCATCGCAAAAAGCAGCGACAGGAGGACGAGCAGCGCGCCGCCCATCCCCATCGAGCGGAGGGCGGGAAAGGGGAAGAGTATCAGGCTGGAAAGCCCAATGGCGACCGTCACGCCGGAGATGACGACCGCCTTGCCCGCCGTAGCGAGCGTCCGGCTGATCGCCGCTTCGCGATCCTGTCCGGCGCGCAGTTCTTCCTTGTAGCGGTTGACGATGAAGAGCGAGTAATCAATCGCCAGCGCGAGGCCGAGCATCGTGATGATGTTGACGACGAAGATGCTCATGTTCGTGAACTGCGCGATGATGAAGACGCCCGCGAGGCTGGAGATGATCGCGAAGGCGGCGACCGAGAGCGGCAGGATGGCGGCGACGAGCGAGCCGAAGACGAGGAAAAGGATGAACAGCGTGATCGGCAGTGTCACCGATTCGGCGCGTTCGAGATCCGTCTGGCTCACGTCGCTGATCGTCTTGTTGATCGCAGGCGTGCCCGTTACCTGGGCGGTCAGGCCCTGCGCGGTCGCGTTCGTATGGATACTGTCTTGCAGACTGACGACCTGATCCGTCGCGCCGTCGTCGTCCGCGACGAGGTTGACGAGCGCGTACTGCTTTGTGCCGTTCGTGCTGATGAACCGGGCATCGTGCGTCTCCGCGTAGGTGACGACGCCCGCGACGCGCGCATCGTTCCGTAGCGGCGTCAACGATTGATCCACCGCCGCCGCGACCGCCGGATCGGTCGCCTTGCGGCCATCATTCGCGGTATAGATGGCGATCAGTGACGACTTGCCCTGCGCGAAGCGGGCCGCTGCCTCGTCCTGCACTTTCGAGGACTCGGCATTCCTGTTGAACCAGCCACCGCTGATCAGGCTACTATTCGCCTTCCCCGCCAGCGGGAGCGCGACCATCAGAACGAGGAGCGACGCGATGAGCACGCCCCAGCGATGGCGAAAAACGAACCGGCCCCATGTGGTGAACATCATTGTCCTCCTACCTCTGACTCAACGTTGAGCCAGACTTACCCCAGGGAAACAGATCACGAAACCATCATGCTCCAGCCTCCTTTCTCATGCGCAAACCATTACGTCAGGGACGCCATCGGGACGCGCCCACGCTCGTGAACACGCATGCGGACACCGTGGTGTGGCCTGCTAATAACGCCAAAGAGTTCGACATCCTGATCGGGCGCCAGTTCGAGCGTGTAGCGGCGCAGGATTTCCGCGATCATCGCCTTGATCTCGACCTTGGCGAAGTTGATGCCGATGCAGATGCGCGGCCCGCCGCCGAAGCCGACGAGCGCATACGGCGTCTTCTTCTGCTCCTCGCGTGGCGGGGCGAAGCGATCCGGGTCGAAGGTCATCGGCGCCGCGAAAACGCTAGGGATAAGGTGCGAGGCGGCGATGGCATAGAAGACGTGCGACCCGGCCGGGACGTGATAGCCGTGAAAGTCGAAATCCTCCACGACGCCGCGCGGTCCGTACGAAACGGGCGGATAGAGCCGCTCGGCCTCCATCAAGCCGTTTTCTAATACCTTCATCCGCTGAATCACATCGAGCGTTGGGGTCGCACCGGTCGGAAGGAGCGCGGCCTGCTCCTCCTGGACGCGCCGGAGGTAGTCGGGGTGTTGCGCGAGCAAATAGAGGAGCCACGCGCTCATGCTCGTCGAGGTTTCGTGCCCGGCGACGAGAAGGATATTCGTGTGCGCGATCAACTGCTCGTCGCTGAGGGCGTTGCCCTCCGGGTCGCGCGCCTGGACGAGCATGCCGAGCACGTCGTCAGTCGGGTACTGGCGGCGCTCGGCGATCTTTGGCCGCAGGAGGGTGTAGAGTTCCTCCTTGAGTCGGGCCTGCTCGGCGTAGAACGCGTCCCAGCCATTTGCATTTGGAGTTAGCCGGAGCATCGCCAGATAGAGTTCGCGGAACTGATCTACCTCCGGCCCCGGCTTCAGGCCCGCGAGCGCTTCGGCGGCGACATCGAAGGTGATCTTGCGCGCTTCTTCGTAGACATCCACCTCGCCGCGCGCCGCCCAATCCGCGATCCGCTCGCCGATGATGCGCTGCATGATCGGCAGGTAGCGATCCATGTAGGTAATCGCGAAGGCGGGGTTCATCATCTTGCGATGCGCGTCGTGCTCCGCGCCGTCCATCGAGAGCAGGCCGTTGCCAAACGCATCCTCGACGCCGAAGATTTTCGTCCAGCCGATGTAGTTGGAGAACTTCAGCCGGTTCGACAGCAGGACGAAGCGGTTCGCCTCCGGCCCGGCAAGGAAGATGACGTTGTGCCCGTTCTGGTCAGAGCGGAAGATCGGCCCGTGCTGCTCGTACATCTCCGCCAGAAACGGGCCGATGCGGCTAAGGAATCCGTCAGGAATTTGAATGAGCGGGATGTCTTCCCACGAACGAAGGTCTGGTAGGTGTATGCGGAACAGTGGTCATGCTATCCACCGCGCAATGAGCGCCTCCTCCGCTTTCGTCCGTCTTCCCCACTTCTTCGGCGGTCGCCACGCAGCGGGAGGCACGCGGTAGTGCAGCA
>JBPCPB010000481.1:0-9286 GCA_050999735.1 Thermomicrobiales bacterium
GCATTTACGCCATCTGCTCGCGCCGCGTATCACCTTCCGCTCCGTGCCAGAACTCGATTTCCGTGCGGACGCATCACTCGAAGCGGGCGCGGCGGTGTTGCGTGCCCTGAACGCCGTCGAGCACGAGAGAGAAATCAACCCGCCGCGCATCGAGGACGAACCGCTCCCGGAACCGGAACAAAAGACGAATCCGCGCGCGAAAAAGAAGTACTGAGTGCTGAGTGCTGAGTGCTGAGAGGAGAGCAAACAAGTGAGCAATGAGCAACGGGGAATTAGCAGCCAGCAGGCAGTGGTGCATCCACTCAGCACTCAGCACTCAGCACTCAGTACTCCCCCTCTCTCCGGCCCGACATGGACGGAGGCCGATCTGTCGCGCGCGTGGGCGGCGATGGCGGGTGCGACGCATGTCCTGATCCCGACGCATGTCAACACGGACGGCGACGGTATTTCGTCCGCGCTGGCGATGGCGGAGATCGCGCATGTTGCCAATCCGACCGCGCGGGTGACGACGTGCATCCCGGACGGCAAACTGCCGCCGACACTCGATTTCATCCCCGGCGTGGAGACGATGGCGCGCTATACCGGCCTACCGCTGCCGCTCGACGATGTAGACCTGATTATCGCGCCCGATGTGCCGGAAGTCCGCCGCTTCGGCCCGCTCTATGCGGCGTATCAGAACCTCTTCACGCGCGTGCCGGTGATTATCGTGGACCATCATGTGCCGCGTGGCGACGAACCGGCGATTGCCCGCTTCATTGACACGCGCGTGATCGCGGCGGATTCGCTGATCGTCCGCCTCTGCGGGCAGTGGGGCGTGCCGCTGACGCCGCTTCTCGCCACATTGCTTCTCACCGGCATGAGTTCGGACAGCAGTTCGTTCATGCGCGTTGAGGGGAATGGCGCGCCGACTTTCGAGACGCTCGCCGCACTCTGTGACGCGGGCGCGGACTACACACTGGTGATGGATGGCCTGCGCCGCCGGAAGACGCCAGGAAGCGTCGCCATCTGGGGCGCGCTCCTCAGTCGCGCAGCGTGGATCAAACACGTCCTCTGGACAGAAGTGACGCCTGCTGTGCTGATGGAGACGGGTGCGGACGAATCGGACGGTGAGGGCGTCATCAACTGGCTTGTCGGCACGCGTGGGGTCGGCGCGGCGGCGATCTTCTATCAAGGGCAGGGAAGCTGGCGGGCGAGCCTGCGCTCCACGACCCCGGCGGTGGATGTCGCGGCCTTCGCGCGCCAGTACGGCGGTGGCGGACATGTGATGGCGAGTGGCTGCACCTTCGCGGGCGGCGCGGTGGAGCGCGACGCTTTCCTCGCCGCCCTCGTCGCATACGCCGAAGCGGGTCTCGCGAGCGGCTGAGATGCAGTATTACCCCGTCTCGTGTACACTACCGATGCGGCGACAGGATCAACGAGAGGGCACATGAAACGGCGAGTGGCGTCTACGATTCCGGGAATGATGATCGTCTTGCTGCTCGCCGCGTGTGGCGGAGGCAGCGCAAGCGACGCTAACATGACGGCGACGGCGCGCACTGCGGACGTTAATGACGCCGCAACGGTCACCGCCTTTGCCGGTGGCCGGGGTTCGAGCGCCGGGTCGGCCTCCACCGCTAGTTCAGGGGCGAGCAGCGCGGGGAGTACGAGCGTCGCGGGCGGCAAGGGCGGCTTCGTCTTCGCGACCTTCCCGTCCGGCCCGTCCGGTGGACCGGCCCCGACAACGCGGAGCGCCGTCAGTACGTCCGTCATTGGCACGCCGCGCGGCACGGTGATCAATGCGAACCGCCCGGCTTCGACAACTGGCACGGGCACGGGTCTGGCGGGAACGCCGGCGGGATTGGTCGGCAACAAATATACGGACCCGCAAGGGCGGTTCACGCTGATGGTTCCGCAGGGCTGGCGCGTGGAGCAGAGTAGCGCGGGTATTGATTTCCAGGCCGCGCCCTCCTCCGCCTTGCGTGGTGCGTTCCAGATCGCGGCGGAAGAGGTCGGCACGGGCATCACGCTCGATGATTACGCGACCAGCACGATGGATGGTATCAAGCAGACCGTGACCAATTATCAGGACTTGCAAGGCGGGATTCAGCAGACAACTCTTGCCGGGCAGCCCGCGCGCCGGTTCGATTTCACCGCACAGGATGGCACAACGAACCTTCGCGCCGCCGTCATCGTCGTGATGAAGGGAACGACGGCCTATGGCTTCCTGATCGCCGCTGCCCCCGCGGACTTCGACGCCGTCTTCGCGCAGGCGAAGCAGTTCCTTGACACCTTCGCCTTCCTTCCCTGAACGCTCCTGCGCGGCATTGTGGGAATCGAAACTCTATGAACCGCGGAGGACGCAGAGGACGCAGAGAGGGAAAGAAGGATTTATATGGTTTTTCTTTTCTCCGTGTTTTCTCCGCGCCCTCTGCGGTTCAATCGGTTTCCGCCTGAAGGAGTGGAGATGACGACGCTGCGGATTACGGTGGGGTCGCTGGTCTTTCTGGCGCGGATGGAGGATGCGGCGGCACCGAAGACGTGTGAGGCATTCGCGACGTTTCTGCCCTTCCGCAACAAGATCATTCAAGCGCGGTGGAGTGGCGAGTCGGCGTGGATCCCGCTCGGCGATTTCGATGCCGGGGTCGGCTTCGAGAATCACACGAGCCATCCCGCACCGGGCGAAATCCTGCTCTATCCCGGCGGCTACAGCGAGACGGAAATCCTCTTTCCGTACGGCAATACCCTGTTCGCGAGCAAAATGGGCCAGTTGGCGGGAAATCACTTCCTGACGATCATCGAGGGGCGCGAACATCTCAAAGAACTCGGTCGCCGCGTCCTCTGGGAAGGCGCGCAGGACATCCTCTTCGAGAGGGCCGAGGACTGAGGACTGAGGACTGAGGATGAAGCAGGGGCGTCTGCCGACTGCCGACTGGCTACTGCCGACTATTCGGGGGCCGATGGCGGAAGACAATCCGTACGAGGGTGAAAATGAGCGCGACAAAGACGAGCGTGAGAGTGATAATCAGCGCCACATCGTTGAGCGAGGCGCCGATCACTACGATACTGATCAACCCGAACGCGAAGAGCACGAAGCAGCCAAGCGTCGCGACGGGCCTCGGCGCCGGATTCGGAGTCACGGGAGCGCGCTGGGCGCGAGTAACAAGTAACAAAGCGAAAGTAACAAGAGAAGAACGCGAGCCGCCTTGTTACTTGTTACTTGATACTTGTTACTTCCCATCGCTCATTGCTCGTTCTTCCGCCTTCACCTGCTGCCAGAAGGATTCCAGTTCGTCGAGCGTGAAGGAGGACCAGTCGCGGCCGGAGGCGGCAACATTGCGCTCGATGACGCCAAAGCGGCGGTAAAACTTGGCGTTGGCGGCGCGCATCGCGTCTTCACTCTCGATGCCGTGCCAGCGCGCCCAATCCACGAGGACGAAGAGGATGTCGCCCAGCTCTTCGCGCTGATGCTCCGGCGTCTTCGCGCCGGCGAGTTCATCCAGTTCCTCGCGCAATTTCTCCAGCACACCCTCGCGATTCGGCCATTCGAAGCCGACGCGGGCGGCGCGCTCCTGCATCGCCTGCGAATATGCCAGCCCCGGCATCGAGCGCGGCAATCCACCAAACAGGACTGAGGACTGAGGACTGAGGACTGAGGACTTACCATCCGCCGACTGCCGACTGCCGGGCGCCCCTTGGGCAGTAGCCGACTCTCCCGCTGCCTGCTTCTCCTTGCGTTTGGCGTCCTGCCAGATGCCGAGCACTTCTTTCGCGTCCGCCGCCGTCGCCTCACCGAAGACGTGCGGATGGCGGCGGATCAGTTTCGCGTTCACCGTCTCATAAACATCTTCCAGCGTGAACTCGCCCGCTTCCTCCGCGATCTGTGCATGGAGTGTAACTTGCAGGAGCAGATCACCCAGTTCTTCGCGCAGCGACTCAGAGTCGTCCGCGTCAATCGCGTCTACCGCCTCGTACGTCTCCTCGATCATGTTCGGGCGAAGCGAGGCATGCGTCTGCTCGCGATCCCACGGGCAGCCCTCCGGCGCGCGGAGGCGGGCCATGATCTGCTGCAATGCGTCGGCGGTGCGGGAGCGTTCCAGACCTTCGACCTTCGGCACATAGAGCGTCGTCAGATGATCCGGCATGATGACGCGGCCATGGTCGAGTTCCGCGAGCGGGACCGTCGCCACCCGCTCCATCGCCACATTGCCCGCCGCCTGCAGGACGGTAATTGGATGATCGTCCGGGTAGAGGCGCATGAGGGCGAGTTTGATGCCGGAGGCAATGCGCTGGTCGTAGACCTGTGAAATGAGCGCGGGCCTGAGGGGTGAGATCGGCAGGTTGCCGCCCGCGAACGGCTCTTCGTGCATGCGGACGTTGAGGTCCAATCCGTCCACGACCTGGCAATTCTCACTCACGATGTCGCCGGGGATCAGGGCGGCGGCGGCGTCGAGAAAGGACATGCCGGGAATGACGCGGACGGTGAGCGATTGCTGCTCCGCCGTGTGCTGGATCAGCCGCGTCGTCGCCTCGCCGATGTACGGGTTGCCCGGCACGGCGTAGACGATGTGATGCCCCTTGGATTTCGCCTCCTTCGCCGCGTTGATGACCGCCCAGGTGATCGCCTGATAGAGTTCCATGAATGATTCAGACTGCTCGTAGAGATAGTCGAACGAATTCCAGTTCTGGTTGAGCAGTTGCTGCACCGTCGGGTGGATGCGCGTGCGCAAGAAGACCTTGCCGCCGTGCAGCGCCTTGAAGGCGTCCTGCGTGATGCTGCCCCGGTCTCCCGGCCCCAGCCCGACGATGAGAATATCCGCCTGCGGGAGCGGCGTCGCTACAATGTCCAAGAAGGTCTCCCATATATGTCGTAGGGGCCGTTCGTGAACTGCCCTCCGGTGCTGTCGAGAAGTATACCAGTGGCCCTTCCGATTGAAGATCAATAAGCCGCCTCGATCTTTCGAGACGGCATGACACATGCGCGGGGCAGGAGGGGCGATCTACGGATTGATCGTGACGTATGCGCTATGCTCTTTCATTGCCAGCTCGGCAAGATCGTGTCCGACCGCGATGGTTTCACTCGCATCGCCGGAGGGCGTGGCGAGGAAAAGTCCCCACGTCGCAACGGCGCCTTCACCGGATGATTGCACCGCCGCCGCGACTTCGGCCAGCGCCTCCGACTCTTTTTGGTAGGTGTACAGGGGATAGGCTTCTTCCGTATCCCACAACGTATAAATCCTGTCCATCGTCATCCCTCACAAGCGCTTAATCTCGCGGACGCTATTCAGTAGGGTTGGTGGATCGGCAAAAACAGTGAAATGCCCCGCATTCCCACCTGTCCGCTCAATCTGTATCTGCTTCCCGTCCGTTGCAAGGTCGAGACCGGCGATATACCACCACCGACCCCGATTGATACGAGCGACCGCTCCCTGCCTACGCCCGAATGCTTCCGTTGCCCAGGTTGACACGCCTTCCGCCCAGTGTGCGGCGACAGGATTAGCCACAAATGCCTTGCCTGTGCGCCTCTTCCGCTCCTGTAATGAAAGGAAATCTTCCACCGTCGGAGCGTCAGTTGGCAGAAAGTACCACAATCGGACGAGCGTACCCCGATCGTCTATATGATACACCTTCGTCAATCCCCTATAGTGATGTAAATGTCGCCCTGAAGGCGTCCTGCGTGATGCTGCCCCGGTCTCCCGGCCCCAGCCCGACGATGAGAATATCCGCCTGCGGGAGCGGCGTCGCTACGATGTCCAATCGAGTCTCCAGTAGTCAGTCGGCAGTAAAATCATCGGGGCGATCACGCCGAGGTACAACCGCCCTCTGAAGTATATCAGCGGCGTTTCGAATCGAAAGCCAATCTGCCGGAATTTCTCGGAATCGTCGGGTATCGTTACAGGTGTCGGGCCACAACACGTCTATCGTGAAAGAAGATCACATGCAAAGGGCAGTTCGTGAACCGCCCTTTGCAGTATATCAGTGGCGCTCGAAACGGCGAAAACTCCGCTACCGCCGAGCATGTGCGGTGATACGCTACTGGTTGGTGTAGAGCCCGATATGATTGCCCGTCGGATCGGTGAAGACGCCCATCCAACCGGCGCCCGGGAGCTCCGTTTTCGGGAGAACGATCTTGCCGCCGAGCGATTCGGCTTTCGCGAGCGATGCATCAATGTCATCGGTGGAAACATAGACGAGCACTGCACCGGCTTGCGTGATCCCATTGCCAACCCGCGAGAAGCCGCCGCCGGGGCCATCCTCCGCCGCGAACGTCGTGTAGTTCTGCTGTGGCTGCGGATGGATCTTCCAGCCAAACAGACTCTCGTAGAACTTTCCCGATTCCTCCTGGTCGTTGGCCGAAATGTCAACGTGGCAAATGAAGTGACCGGACATGTGACACCCTCCTTGAATAGAAAAACGGTCGTCCGTCGGGATGCAGAAATAGGAAGCACTGACGATAGAATAGAACGTACGTTCGCTTTTGTCAAGCGTCTGGCATCGTGCCTGCACCGCGTAATGTTTTGGCAGCTACCGCGAAGTAGAGAGTAAGACGGCGAAGTGATTGCATGAGCGCGAGGGGGGAAGATGCGGGGCCGTGCGCCACTGTCTGGATTATCAGAGAAATGTGCTACATCGCCGCCTGCGATCATCATACTCGGCGCGGAGTCTGATTCGGCGCCGGACGCCGCGTGCGGCCCGATGGATGCGGATACATTCGTCGCGCTGTGCATGGCGCAGGTCACGCCGCTCTATCGCTATTTCGTCCATCAGATCGGCAATGTGCATGATGCGGAGGATTTGATGGCAATGACCGTCAACAAAGCGCTCGCGAGCATCACGCGCTTCGATCCCGCGTCCGGCACATTCACTGCCTGGCTGTTCGGGATCGCGCGGCATACGCTCCGCGACTTCCAGCGCCGACAGCGGCCCATGTCGGATATCGCGGCGATGTCTGCCCCGCTCATTGACTCCGCCCCCACGCTTGATACGCAGATTGTGCGTATCGAGGAGGCAACGCTCCTCCTCGCGCGCGTGCGGCAACTGCCAACCGGTCAGCGGGAGGCGCTGATGCTCTATTACTTCGGCGCGCTCAAGGCGGCGGAGATCGCCCGCGTGCTCGGTCGGAGCGAGGGAGCCGTCCGCTTGCTCATTCATCGCGCGCTCACGACGCTGCGCGGCCAGTATCGTCAGGAGGATCGGCCATGAACGAATCGGAAGCATTGCGCGACACGACCTTCGATGATGCTTCGTTGGTGGGCGTTGACCGCGATCTGCGCGACATTGCGGATGCTACCGCGCCGCGCGCCGCGTTTCTGGAGATTTACCTGCCGCACCTGCGGCAAGCGGCGACAGAGGCATTTCCCCCCGTTGCGGCGAGTCAGACGCATACCCGCCCACGGCGGATCGCGCTCCATCGCTGGCAGGCAGTTGTCGGAATCGCGACCGCCGCCGCGCTCATTCTCGCCGTCGGCTTCGGCGCGTTCTTGTGGGTAGTCCGACCGCAATCCGTCAGTGCGGAGGCGGTGATCAAAAAAGCGGCCGCGCTCTCGAACGCCGATCTTTCCGCTGCCGGAATACAAAGTTTCCATATCAAGTATGAGTCCACAGACGCTTTTTCGTTTCCTGATGGCGGTCATGGCGTGAGCACATCAACCGATGAGAGTTGGGGAGCGCTTCCGAACCGTTGGCGGCAAGATCAAACGGTGCAAATCGTTCAAAGCGACTCTCCATCTGTACCGCTTTCGGCGGGTCGCACCTATGGCTGGATTGCGCACAGCGCCAGCGATGGAACGACGCTCTGGAGTTCCCGGACGGAGACGGGATCGCGGCCACAACCACCGACGACACGCCACATCGCTCCCGCGTCGCAGCGACAATCCGAGCCGCAAGGCTCCGGATACATGGAGCCGACCGGCACGGCGGTCTATGTCGGCGCACTCCCCGATGGCGTGGAGGTAACCCTGCCGACCACCGCCTTTGCGTCACCCAACCCCACCGATGGTCAACCCCTTCCGCCTGGATCAGTCGCACAACTGCTCGATCAAGCCAGCCGTTGCTATCACCCGCAGTTGGAGGGAGAAACGACCGTCGCGGGGCGCGCGGCCTACGTCATCAACCTCGGTCCGTCCTCATGTTCCTTTGGCTACGAAATCAAACCGAGCGGCACGGTCGTCCCCGGTCCGACCCAATCGCCGGAGAAACAGGGCCGGAACAGTATCTGGATTGATAAGGAGACATTCTTTCTTTTGAAATCCGAAAGGTACGCGCCGGACGGGACGTTGCTGATGCGCCGTGAGGCGACGGAGGTGCAGTACAACGACACGCTCCCAGATGCGCTCTTCGCGTATCAGCCGACACCGGACGCGACGGTCACGGACTTCCGCCCGGGAGACTACCAGTCACAGCCGGGCGTGCCACTCCCCTTGAGTGTGACCTACAAGGATGGTCAGCGACGCCCAACCGTGGCCGCGCCAACGCCGCAACGACCATGATCTGTCGGCAATAGCGATAGACGACCTTTCGCTTGCGTCATTGGTTAGGTGCCGAGCCAGGTGCGAATCTGCGCGGTGTGTTCTTCGTAATGGCCGACGATGGCGCGGAGCCACGATGCATAGCGCGGATCCGCCTCGCGATCCCCGGTGGAAACGTTCGCGAGCGAGGCGGCGAACGTCATGTTGGCGCGCCGCAGTTCGTCGAGCGTTTCGTCCCATGTCTGCCCGCGCCGCTCATTCACCGCCGTCGCGTTGAAGGCTTCCACGTCGTAGGGCTGGCTCGCCCCGCTGTCGGCGTGCAGTTCGCGGAAGTGGCGCTCGCCCTCCCAATCCCACGCCGCCATATGCGCGACCAGTTCCTTCACGGACCAGTCGCCGCAGACGCCCGGTTCCTCGGCGCGCTCCGCAGGTACCTGGCTCGCCAGCGCCAGAAAATCGGCGGACACGATAGCAAAACGCTCGCGAAGGTCGCTCCAATCATCCACCACTGTTATTACTCCTTTACTCCCCCTTCCTTTTAGGGAAGGAGGTCGGGGGGTTAGGTCTCCGGCTTCCCGGCCGCCCAGTCTTTGGTGAAGACGCTCGTCAGGCGGCCAATGATCGCGGTGTCATTGGTCAGGATACCAATTTCGCGGTTCGTGTCGAGTGAGGAGGCCGAGAAATTCTCGCTGCCGACGAAGGCAACGATCCCATCCGCGACGACGGTTTTCGTGTTGACATACGGGGCGGCGGGCAGGCGGACGCTCGCGCCGTCGCTGGTGAGTTGCTTGCGCCCGGTGGCGTTGTCGTCCCGCTGCGGTGCGGTTGTCCCAGCCGTTGCC
>JBPCPB010000496.1:0-3518 GCA_050999735.1 Thermomicrobiales bacterium
GAGCATCCTGCCGCCGCGAAAGAGCGATTCAAGCATCGCCCCTACGGAAGAGGTGTGCGCGTGGCGCGAGGGATTCGGCCGGTGGTGCTGGTGATTATGGATGGGTGGGGGGATGCCGTGCCGGGGCCGGGGAATGCGGTCACGCTCGCCGCGACGCCGACGTTTGACCGCCTGTGCGCCACCGCCGCGCGGAGCGAACTAATTCCCTTTGGCCGCGAAGTCGGGCTGCCGGATGGGCAGATGGGCAACTCCGAGGTCGGCCATCTGAACATCGGTGCGGGCCGGGTCGTCTATCAGACGCTGTCGCGGATAGACCTCGCCATCGAGGACGGCGCGTTCTTCCGTAACCCCGTTCTCCGCGACGCCGTCCATGCGGCGAAGGAGCGACACGCCACGCTCCATCTGCTCGGCCTGATTGGGCCGGGCGGCGTCCACGCGCAGGATATGCACCTGCTCGCGCTTTTGCGGCTGGCGAAGCGGGAGGGGGTGGCGAACGTCGCTATCCATGCTTTCCTCGATGGGCGGGATACGCCGCCGGAATCCGCACGCGGCTATATGCGCCATCTGGAAAGCGAGATCGCGACAATCGGCGTTGGGCAGATCGCGACGGTCTCCGGGCGGTACTACGCGATGGATCGTGACAAACGCTGGGATCGGGTTCAGAAAGCCTATGACGCTCTGACGCTTGGGATCGGCGAGATGGCGCCCACGCCCGATGCGGCGATTGCGCGTTCGTACGCGGCGGGGATCACGGATGAATTCGTTCTGCCGACGGTGATCGTTGGGGATGATGGCACGCCCGTCGGGACGATGGCCGATGGCGATGTGGCGATCTTCTTCAACTTCCGCTCCGACCGCGCCCGCGAACTCTCGCACGCGCTGGTGGACGCGCGCTTCGACGGATTCCCGCGCGCCACCCATCCGCACCTCACCTTCGTGACGATGACCGAGTACGAGGCGGATGTGCCCGTCGCGGGAGTCGCCTTTCCGACGGAAAATATCGTCGAGCCGCTGGCGGACGTGATCGCCGCGCACGGCCTCGCGCAGTTCCACGCGGCGGAGACGGAGAAGTACCCGCACGTCACCTTCTTTTTCAATGGCGGGCGCGAGGAGCCGTTTCCCGATGAGGAGCGGCGTTTGGTGCCTTCACCGAAGGTGGCGACCTATGACCGGCAGCCCCAGATGAGCGCTCCGGCTGTTGCGGAAGCGGTCGTGGCGGCAATTCTGAGCGGTCGGTACGCCTTCGTGCTCGTTAATTTCGCGAATGCCGACATGGTTGGGCATACAGGTGTCCTCGCGGCAGCGGTGGCGGCGGTCGAGACGGTGGATGGCTGTGTTGGGCAGATTCTTGCCGCGCTGGAGCGCACGGGTGGCGCGGCGGTCGTCACGGCGGATCACGGCAATGCCGAGGAGATGATCGCGCCGGACGGTACGCCGATGACCGCGCACACGATGAACCGCGTCCCCTGCTTCCTCACCGGGCCGGGTGTGCCGCCCGCGACCCGCCTCCGTCCGCACGGTCGCCTCGCGGATATTGCCCCGACCGTGCTGCACCTCCTCGGCCTGCCGCAACCCGCCGTGATGACGGGCGAGAGCCTCATTGTCTGATGTTATCGCGAAAGAGTATCAGTGTACGAGGATGTACTCTCGGAGCCGCTCCGCAAGGGGCGTGGTAACCGCACTCGGTAAGGGGTTTGCCGTGTTACTTCCGAAAGCGGAGAAGACCTGGCGACCTCGGAGCGTGTCCGGCCAGTTCGGGAGGCGGGCGATGACGTGAAAATGGACGTGCGCGTGTCCTTCCGCCTCGGCGAACTGCACGACATACTCCTTCTCCGTGCCGAGAATGGCATGCAGCGCCCGGGAGACGCGCCGGAGCACATCGCCGAATGCGGCCAACTCCTCAGCAGTCAGATCATGGATTGCGGGGCAATGGCGATTGAGGACGAGAACGAGCCAGCCGGGGATCGCAGTTGGGTGCCCGTGCTCGACGATCCAGTGGGGTGTTTCGAGGATGCGGGGAGCGTTCGTCAGTGAGATCTCCCCGCGGATCGCGCGGCATGACACGCACTGCTCATCGAATCTCTCGCCGGAGTCTGCCATACGCAAATGATAGCGATGTGCAAGGAGGAATGCAAACGTGTGCCGAGTGGACGGTCTTTCATCCCGCATGGTCTCCGCTTAGCAGTTTTTGCAATCATCGCTTACGCCGTGAAGGCGTCCCAGACGGCGCGGGAGATGTCCGCAAGGATACGCGCGCCGGCAATTGGATCGGCCATATTGCGGGACATGACGGCGACAGCGTACGGCCCCCCGGATTCCGGCGGCGCATAGACGATGCCGACATCGTTGCGGACACCATGCAAACTGCCCGTTTTGTGCGCGATCTCGGTCTCTGCCGGGAGGAGGAGCGGCAAAATCGTGTTGAACTTCTGCCGTTTGAGAATATCAATCATCGCATCGCACGCCGCGCGGGATGGGTCGTCGCCCTGGTAGATGCGCGAGAGCAGCGTCACCATATCGTGCGGCGTGCTGACGTCGTTGTCATCGCCGACACCGAGCGACCACCCGCTCGCGTTCCGCGCACCGGTGCGGAGGAGTTCGCGGTTCATATCGTAGGTGTGCGCCGGATTACGCTCGTCCATCCCGACCATGTCGTAGAGCAGGGCGCGGATCGTCCGGGGCGTGCGGGTGTCGGTCATGCCGATTTCGGTCGCGATCTGCTGAATAAACGCGCCGCCAAGCAGGTGATACAGCATGTCGGTCGCCTGATTGTCCGAGACGGTAATCATCAGGGTGGCGAGGTCATGCACGGTTGGTTGAAGGCCGGAGTCGAGGTCCTGCAAGACGCCCGATCCCGCCGTGCGGTGTATTGCTTCAATCGTGATGCGCTGCTGGAGATTGATCTCGCCTGCCGCCGCTTTTCGGTAGAGGGCGAAGAGGATCGGCGCCTTGACCGTACTGGCGGTCGGGAACCGCCGCTCGGCGTTCACGGCGATCTCGCGCCCCGAACTGAAGTGCCGCGCATAGACACCCACTTCAATCCCTTCGCCGGTGATCACCGAGATCAACGTCCGAATTTGCTCTTCCACATTCGTCAGATGCGCCATCACACGCTCCTTTCAGTCGCAGTAGTCAGTAGCCAGTAGCCAGAAAACTATGGTAATCCACTGGCTACCGGCTACTGACTACTCGTCACGCCCACGCGATGCCGAGGTTGATGCGCTCGCGCTCGCGCAGGATGCGCTCGCGGTCCATGTAGCGGCAAAGCGTCTGCACGAAGGCAGCGTGGCTCCATGTCAGCGGCGAGACGGAGAGCGGCGCGCCCGTTTCCGGGTGCAGTTGCTCGGCGAGGACGCCGCTGGCGAGAGCATGATCGGCGACCCAGTTCAGCAGTTGGAGCGGGCGTTCGAGGTCGTCCATCGTGCGCGCGGAGGCAATGTACCACTCTGCGAGCCAGAGCGTGCAAATGAACCACGGGTTGCCGGGGACTGTTTCGACATCGTGCCGTACCTGATGAT